>NZ_BADI01000784.1:0-15545 GCF_000333555.1 Herbaspirillum sp. B65
GGTACGTACTCCGATAGGGAAAACACGAGGCAGGAAGGCCGCGAGCACGGAGTAATACAATCCGATAAATGCTGTCGCCGTCAGGATGCCGATGCGGATATTGGCGACTTCGCCCGTCTGCACGAGACTCATCATCGGGAATGCCCATCCTGCCGCCGCCGCGGAAACGAGGATGATGAAGAAGCGCTCTCCTATACGACTTGCCACTAACGACGCGATGGGATAGCAAATCAGCTGAACCACTCCGGTGAAAGTGACGATCTTCAGAATGTCAGGCTTGGCCACGTGCAGATAGGTCGTGGTGTAACTGATCATCAGCGTTGTGATGAAATAGAATCCAGCGATACCCATCATGCAAAGGCAAATGCCCAACGCCAAACGACGCTTGTAATGCAAGAACAAATTGCTTAGTGGAGCCGCTTCTTTACGTGTTTCGTGGGGAAACTGGCGCCGGCGATGCTCTAACAGCTCCGGGCTCTCATTGACCCCACGACGAATGAAGTAGGCAACAACTACCAGTACACTGCTCATCAGGAAGGGAATACGCCATCCCCACGATTTGAAATCTGCGTCAGGCAAAGAGGAGACTAGCTGAAACATTGTTGTCGCGAGAATCAAACCGACCGGACTGCCATATTGTGGTGCTGCGGAAAGGATGGTCTTCCAACGGACCGGGGCATGCTCAGAGGCGATCAGCACTGCACCGCCCCATTCCCCGCCCACCGCAACGCCTTGCACTAGCCGCAAGATAACCAACAGCACGGCGGCCGTCACCCCGATCGACTGGTAGGACGGAATGAGGCCAATAAGGGTGGTGGCGATACCCATCATCCACAGCGTCAGAATGAGGGACTCGCGACGTCCGACCTTATCGCCCAGATGACCGAACAGGATAGCGCCGAAAGGACGTGCTACAAAGCCAACCGCAAATGTTCCCAAGGAAGCGAGCAGTCCCGTGAGCTTATCCCCAGTCGCAAAAAACACGTCGCCAAAGACGAGCGCCGCAGCCGTCGCATAGCAGAAATAGTCATACCACTCGATTGTGGTACCAAGAAACGCAGCGGTAGCCGCGCGTAACGGCTGTTTCTCCTCAGACCTACTCATCATCACTCCTCCCTGTTATCCCATTAGCCTTTGCTGAGACGCTCAACTTGATTGCCCGTGTAATGAGGTTGACTATAGCAACAACTGGCCATAGGCTATATAGCCATAATTGAATCTTTAATAGAGCCACATTTCATGCGCGCGATCCTTCTGACAGACCTCCTTGGCAAACAGTTGCTGAAGGAGGGCGAGGAAACCTTGCAGCGCCAGATTTACAACGTCATCCGCACCGCCGTCCTGGAACATACGCTGGCGGAGGGTCAAAAGCTTCCGTCTTCACGTGCACTGGCGATCGAGCTCGGTATTTCCCGGCTGACGGTCTCGCTAGCGTATGAGCGGTTGATTGCTGAAAATTATCTGGTGGCAAACAGTGGCAGTGGCACCTTCGTTGCACCAACTAGTGTCACTCCGCTTGGCTCGGCGCCGGCATCATCCCATGCGTCGCATTCGATGACCTTGTCCAGCCGTGGCAAGATGTTGGACTTCCTGCCAGGAGGGCTGAACCAGTATTGCGGTGCCTTTGTTCCTGGAATCGCCGATTCCAGCTTGTTTCCCTTCCATGTCTGGCGCAGGCTGGTCGCCAGGCACATCTCAAAAGGTGACCTGAGCCTGAGTGGCTACGCCCGTACTGGTGCAGGTTATCGGCAGTTGCGCGAAGCCGTGGCCAGCTACCTGAAGATCTCGCGCTCAGTCAATTGTGAAGCCGAGCAAGTGATCATCACCTCCGGCACTCACCAATCGGTGGACCTGTGCGCGAGGCTCTTGGCCGACCCTGGAGATATGGCGCTGGTGGAGAACCCTTGCCACTGGGCATTTCCCACGATTCTTTCGGCATCGGGGATGAAAATTGGCGCGGGCTACGTCGATGGCATGGGACTTTCAGTCGAAGACAGCCATGTCCCGATCAATACCAAGATAGTCGTGACCAGTCCATCCCATCACTATCCCACCGGTGTCGTGATGCCGCTGTCGAGGCGACTGGAACTGCTACAAAGCGCACGCGCTCGCACCTGTGGGTGCTCGAAGATGACTATGACAGTGAATTCAGATACGATGGTCCACCATTGCCTTCATTGCAGGGGCTGGACTCCGACCATCGGGTGATCTATGTAGGCACTTTCAGTAAAGCGATGTTCGCAGGTATCCGCATGGGGTATATCGTCGTACCGCCGCATCTCGCCGATGCCTTCACCAACGCCAGTGCCAAGCTACTGCGTCCAGGCAACCTGCATCTTCAGGCCGCACTCGCCGATTTCATCCACCTCGGGCACTTCTCCCAACACATCAAACGCATGCGCGAGGAATATGGAGAGCGCCAAAGCACCTTGCGTAGCGCGTTGAAGGAACGGTTGGGAGAAATGGTGCAACTTTCCGAGGCACGCGCCGGGCTCCATCTGTTCACACGGCTATCGGAGCAAGTCAATTACGAGCGCATCATCCAAGAAGCAAGAAAAGATGGGCTGGTACTCGGCCTGCCCTACTTTGTCGGCAGCCGCCCGGATCTGCAGAGCCGTTCCATCATCCTCGGCTACGGCGGCGTGCCCCTTGAAGAAATTGAAGCCGGCGTCGTCAGGCTCGCAAAAGCGGTCTCAAGATCCCGCAGGGCTTGAGCCTTAAAGCGCTTGCAGAGTCTGGCCGGCAACACTGAGGAGTTGATCTGCGTTTTCGACGGTGAATGGCAGCAACGGGCGCACCTTGAGAACATTTCCACGTAAGCCACAAGAGCTGATGAGGACACCACGTCGACGCATGCCGTTGACAACCTCCGAGCACTGTTTGGCAGCAGGCGTCTTCAATGTGCGGTCGGTGACCAGTTCGACACCGATAAATAATCCTGCGCCGCGCACATCGCCAATGAGCGAATGTTTCTGTGCCAGTTTTCTGAAACCGTCTCGAATATATTCACCGACGACCGCGGCGTTGCGCTGCAATTCATTGCTTTGAATAACATCCAGCGTCGCCAATGCAGCTGCGCAAGAAACGGGATTCCCGCCGAAAGTGTTGAAGTAGCGCGATTGCGCGCCAAATTCCTGCAAGATCTCGGGGCGAGTGACCATTCCTGACACCGGATGCCCGTTCCCCATCGGCTTACCCATCGTGACGATATCGGGCAGCACGCCGTGTCGCTGGAAACCCCACATCGTATCGCCTGTGCGGGCGAATCCTGCTTGAACCTCATCCGAAATGAAGAGACCACCAGCACGTCGGATCGCCTCAACGGCACCTCTGATAAATCCGGCAGGATGCGAGAAGACACCATCGCTGGAAAAAACGGTATCGAAGATCAACGCCGCAGGTCTTATTCCGTGGCGAACCATGTCGTCGATAGCTGCCTGCACATCGGCCGTAAATTTCTCGCCAATGTCTTGATCCGCATACCAATAAGTATCTGGTGCGTCCACCGTGCGTACGTGGATTCCCAAGGGCACGGACGGCCCCAGCGACGGCGAAATCTCCGCGATGGCCGTGGTGACCCCGTGATAGGCCAATTGCGTGACGATGACACCGGTTCCGCCGGTGTATTTTCTGGCGATGCGCAATGCCAGGTCATTGGCCTCGCTACCGGTGCAAGCAAACATCACGTGCGAGAGCTCGGCTGGAAACGTCTTCAGCAACCGATCCGCGTATTGCAGCACGCGTTCGTGCAGATAGCGCGTATGGGTATTGAGCTGCGCCGCCTGGCGAGCGATCGCCTCGACCACTTCCGGACGACAATGCCCAATCGATGCCACGTTGTTATAGGCATCGAGGTAGGGACGACCGGCATTGTCGTAGAGCCATACCCCTTCACCGCGCACGATATGCAAAGGCTCTTCGTAGAACAGGCGGTATGCCGGACCCAGCAGCCTTCTGCGCTGCTCGATCATGTCGGCCTCCTGCGGCGACAACGCGCCGATCCGATCTGGATCGAATGCATTGAGCATGGATTTGTCTTGGCTCATTTCCCTTCATCCTCTTTGATTCGGATTGCTTCAAGAATACTGTCTTCCGCCTGCCCTGCTGCAAGCGTGTCGAAGCGACGCAGGCCTTCCCATGAAAGGGGATTGTTACGCAAGATGTAGGCTCGGTTCTCCGGATGCTGCTTTGCGCGCCACTCAGTAATCAATACCGTCACGAGCAGGCGCGCAATGATCAGACCGGGCAGGAGCGCCAACTCGGCTTCCGTCAGGGGGCACTCTGCGTGGTATGCGACGATGCAGTCGTTGGCACTATCCAGCGGATTGCCGGTACTGCTCAACTGATATGCGCATGCTACGGCGAGATCATTGATCAAAGGGGCTGCCACCATGTCGCCAAAATCGAGTATCGCCGTCACGATGTCGGGTTTGCCGTGATCGACCAACACGTTGTACGCATTCAAGTCGTTATGAATGACTTGACGACGCAACCCTGCGGCACGACCTACCGTGGGCTTCTCGTGCAGGTCGAGGTAACGTTCAGCCAATACACGCTTGCCGTGGTCGTCGATTTCCGGCAGTAACGACCGGAGATCGCTCAAATGCTGGATATCCCATAACAGCTTTTGTTCGCTTCCAGGATGGCTAAAACCTGCCAGCGCTGCATCGAACCGCGCCAGGGCCTTTCCCAACGCCCGGCGTTGTTCTTTGCCAGCGCGACATTTGTACAAGGGAACACCAGGCAAAAAGGTCATCAGGCGCACCGCTTGCTTGGCACCATTTTCCCCGACGGGCGCCCAATGGATCGGTTGCCCCTCCAATGTCCCGATGAGACGAGGGACGGGCTGGGCACTGCCGGAAGACGACAATCTGATTTGCGCCTGGGTCTGGAAATCGGTAACCAGCGGATCTTCTGAGGGATGGGTGACCTTCAGGACGTAAGCGTTTCCATTGTCTGCTAGCAAGCGAAAGTTCTGATCACGCTCGCTGGTCAGGAGGCTTGCCGTGCCTCCAATCCCGAATGCCTCCAAGGCAAGCTTTGCTGCTTGTCGCTCAGACAGTTTTGGGGCGGAAACAGCAAACAGTGCGTTCTCGCCCTCGAGATGCACGGCGCACTGAGCCCGTGCGGATACTGCGCCCGCCTTAGTCGATGCAGGGTTCATATGTTCGGTCTATGAATGAATGACCGTATGACTATAGGGGAAACTGGATCTAATACCGATAGCCATTCTTCATATTTTTATATGTCCACTTCTATCGCTATTGACAGCTGAATTGGTTTGCCTGAGCAGATGGCGCCATGACCTCCTGCCGGGGGAAGTCAGCGCCACCCACCCGCAGCAGAGCGCCCATTGCGTAACGGTGGTAAAGCATAAAAAAGGCGTAATCCAACATTCAGGCCAGACACCGCCCCCCATGCCGTCGCTGTCCTCACCTCGCTCTGGCAAGCTCCGCAATCCCACACCATTGCGCAATAAACAGTGCGATGGTCTTGGTGATGAGACGCAGCGATTCAATATGCACGCGCTCGTCGAAGCCATGAATATCCAAGGACTTCGGTCCATACACCAAGGTCGGCATATCGCCATAGATAACGAACACGCGAGCGTCCAGATACCCTGGTGTAGTAAAACTTTCCAATTCACTCGCGAATGCTTGACGATGGCAATCACGCAGCGTGTTCTCCGCGTCAGAACCTTCCTCCAGCACATAACCTTCCGCATAGAAACCGTTGAAGGTCACCTCAGGAGGCGTGCCGCCAAGTTTCGGATCCTTCGCTACTTCGCGCAGACATTCCTCAATCTGTGCACGTGCCTCGTCAGCAGTAGTACCGGGGTAGATTGCTGCACGGACGTCAAATTCACACCAAGGCGGAACGGTAGACGGCCAGTCACCACCTTCAATCTTGCCGATGTTGAAGTTGATGGGATGGTCGAGATGTTCAAAGTGGCGATGGCATTGATGTTCACCATTCAACTTCGTCTCCAGACCACGCAGTGCTTCGATGGTTGTGTACGCGGCGTCAATGGCGTTGAACCCATTCCCCATTTCGCGGGTGTGGGTGGGCTGCCCTTGGACACGGACCTTGAACCAGAGCACACCGACGTTCGCGCGAACCAGCATGTTCTCTTCTGGTTCGGGAATGATGACTGCGTCAGCTTTATAACCGCGCAGCAGCGCCGCTAATGCCCCGTTGCCAGTGCACTCCTCTTCAACCACCGACTGGAAGTAAATCGGTGCTGCCGGCGCGCAGCCGATCGCCTTGAGCGCATCGAATGCGCACAGGTTTGCAACCAGGCCGGCCTTCATGTCCGCAGCGCCACGGCCATAAAGCCAACCATCAATGATTGCCGGGTCCCACGGAGAACGCGCCCACATCTTCTCAGGCCCCGTCGGAACAACGTCAATGTGGCCATTCAGAATGAGTGAACGACCGGTTTGTTCTTCAGGGCGATAGGTACCGACGACGTTAAAGGCGTTCTCGTAGGAGACGTTGACGGGGCCATATCCCGGATGGGACTTGATATCGTCGACGTTAATCTTCCAACGGTCCATTGCGAACCCGCGCTTGCGCATGGCTTCGTACAGGAAATCCTGCGCCGTGTGCTCCTGGCCACGCAACGACGGGAATCGAACCAGTTCTTGTGTGAACGCCAGCTGCGCATCAAATTGGTCGTCGACCGACTTCATGATGCGATTGGCCAATTCCCGATCAAGCGCCACGGGATTTTGCATAGTATTCATGAATCTACCTTCTCAAAGTGTCACAACAACATCACACTGCCAAGGCAGCACCTTCGGTACGGGCCATGCGCTTCTTGTGCGATGCCAGTGCGATGACGGAAATCAGGGTGATTGCGGAGAGGGTCGAGTAGAACACCGCGAGCGGCATCCACTGCCCCGGATATCGGTGAGAAATCCATGTGCCAATCAGCGGAGTCAGGCCACCTGCAATTGCGCCACACAGCTGATAGGACAGCGAAATACCGGAGTAGCGGACATGCGTCTGGAAGGCTGAACTGATGTAACCGGCCATCGCCGAGTAAATCATGGCCATGAACACCAGGACGATGGTGATGCCGCTGATGATGCTGATGGTCGTACCTTGGGACACCAGCATGAACATCGGATAAGGTGCCAAGACCGAACAGAAAGCCGCGAAAATCAAGACCTTCGCCGTACCCATGGCATCTGCAAACCATGCTGCGATGGGCTGGACAAAGAATTGGATGATGGCGACGACGAACAAGCAGTCGAGAATCATCACGCGGCTCAGCCCCATGGTTTGGGTCGTGTACGCCAGCATGAAGGTGTTGGTGAAATAGATCCCGCCAATGGCAACAGTACATACGCCCATGCAGATGACGACCGTCTTCCAGGCAGTACGCAGCACTTCACGCGCAGGCACTTCGGCGGTTTCTTGACGCTCCAGCGCTTTGGCAAAGTCGGGCGATTCACTCACACCGATCCGAATGAAGTAGCCCACCAGCAGCAAGACTGCACTCACCAGGAATGGAATACGCCAGCCCCAGGAGAGAAAATCTGCCTCGTCCAGATTGGTCAGGAGACGGAAGGCCAGCAATGACAAGATGAGTCCAGCCGGGCTACCCAGTTGTGCGAAGGATGCGGCGAAGGTGCGCCGTTTCTGCGACGCATGCTCTCCAGCCATCAATACCGCACCGCCCCACTCGCCACCGACCGCCAGGCCTTGTGCCAAGCGCAAGGCCACGAGAAGCGCCGGCGCCCAAAGTCCGACACTGTGATAGGTGGGAAGCAAGCCTATACAGACGGTAGCGACACCCATGATGACGAGTGTCACCATCAGTGCTTTCTTGCGGCCCACCCGGTCCCCCAGATGTCCGAACACGACACCACCCAGGGGACGCGCCAGGAAGCCCACGGCGAAAGTACCGAAGGAAGCCATCGTACTCACGAAGGGGTCTGCCGCAGGAAAGAAAATCTTTCCGAACACCAGTGCGGCTGCAGTGGCGTAGATATAAAAGTCATACCACTCGATGGTGGTACCGACGAACGCAGCAATCGCTGCGCGCACTGGCTGCCGTGCGGCGGCATTCAGATGGGTAGTTCCCATGGCTCCTCCAAATGATTTTTTTAACGAATGCATCTTTATCGCTCATGGGCATACATACGGTCAATTAATGCTTTTTAATGATCAACATTAATTGAGTTACTATCATTCAGATGGTATTTTTTTCGTTTTTTCAGAAGCAAAAGGAGGTGGATCGGCATGGGAAGTCGCGAAGAAAAGGGCATCAACGCTGCCGCCCAAGGACCGCGGGCCAATGAAAGACTGGATTGGAATTTGCTGCGTACCTACCTGGTCATAGTGCAGGAGCGTGGCATCAGCGCAGCGGCCAGCAAGCTGCACCTGACACAGTCTGCGGTCAGCCAGGCACTGCGGCGTCTTGAACAGCACCTGGGAAAAAGATTGATCGACCGCCACGACACCAGGTTTGCAGTCACAGCAGCTGGCGAGGAGGTGCGAAAAGCCGCTCAACACATCTATGGCAACATCTCGGAGCTCATCAGCGAGGTGTCGCAGACGAAGGAGGAAGCCGTCGGCAAGGTCCATCTGCTCTGTGCTAGCCGTATCCACTCCGCCGTTTATGATGAGTTCTGGAGCGATTTTAATCGTCTGTACCCCAGAATCCAAATTCAACTCGATGTGCTTCCTAGCCGCGAAATCGTCAACCTCGTCCAGCAGCGTGCAGCTACTGCGGGGATTGCGCTGTGCCGGAAAATACCTCCGCGGATAGCGAGCAGCGTATTTCTGACGCAACGCTATGCCATCTTCTGCGGTCGCAAGCATCGTCTGTTTGGGCGAACTGACTGCAGCATGGAGGACCTGATCAACGAGAACTTCGTCTCGTTCACCAGCGATGCGCTGGGCGACAGCCTTTCACCGCTCACCATCTTTCGCGACCAAAAAGGATTTTCCGGCAACATCGTGGCGACTTCGTCCCACTACGATGAAATCAAGCGCTTGCTCGTCGCCGGCCTCGGGATTGGCTGTCTTCCGGAACATAGCGTGCAGACAGACATTGCCGAGGGCCTGCTGTGGAGGCTCCCTCCCGCTGAAGGTGTATGCGATGCTGAACTCCATTTTCTGTGGCATAGAGAAGCACACCACAGTAAAGCCGAAGCGCTTTTTATCGAGGCGTTCATGCAACACATCGAGCAGTACACGCCGCGACAGCGCCTGCTGGTAAAACTCTCTTGAAGAAACAACGGGGCCCAACCACTTCCGAGGTTGAGCCCCTGGCCTTTGCACAGCGCGATCAATTCTGAATATCGCCTAAACAGACATACTTGAGCTCGACATATTCTTCGATGCCATGCTCCGAGCCTTCGCGACCCAAGCCGGATTGCTTGACACCGCCGAATGGCACGTGCTCAGCAGATATAAGTCCGGTGTTCACCCCCACCATGCCGTACTCCAACGCTTCGCTGACTCGGAAGATACGGCCGATGTCGCGGCTGTAGAAGTAACTCGCCAGACCAAATTCCGTGTCATTTGCAACGGAGATCGCTTCCTCTTCTGTTTTGAAGCGAAACACAGGTGCAAACGGACCGAAGGTCTCTTCGCGAGCGCAAAGCATGTTGGGCTTCGCCTCTGCAATGACAGTGGGCTCGTAGAACTGCGAGGAACCGAGACCTTGAACCCGCTGGCCGCCGGTAACGATACGTCCGCCCTTCTCGATGGCATCAGCCAGGTGCTTCTCCACCTTCGCGACTGCCGCTTCTTCAATCAGAGGTCCTTGCTCCACGCCCGCCTCGAATCCGTTACCGACCTTGGCCTTTTTCACTCGCGCCGCGAACCTCTCCACGAACTGCTCATAGACACCCTCTTGAACATAAAAGCGGTTGGAGCAGACGCATGTTTGGCCGGCGTTACGGAACTTGCTGGCAAACGCGCCTTCCACTGCGCTGTCGATATCCGCATCGTCGAAGACGATGAAAGGCGCGTTACCGCCCAATTCAAGCGCCAGCTTCTTGATCGTCGGCGCAGACTGGGCCATCAGGAGGCGACCGACTTCAGTCGAACCGGTGAATGACAGATGGCGTACGACATCGCTGGCACACAGAACCTTGCCAACTGCGATACTGTTATCACTATCAGCGGTAATGACGTTGAGCACACCTGCGGGAATACCGGCGCGAACGGCGAGTTCTGCTGCAGCCAGGGCGGTCAGCGGCGTAAGCTCTGCAGGCTTGACGACGACGGGGCAGCCCGCTGCCAGCGCCGGTGCCACCTTGCGGGTCATCATCGCCAACGGGAAATTCCACGGCGTGATTGCAGCGCAGACACCGACAGGCTGCTTGAGCACCAGTTGGCGACGGCCTTCGTCGAAGAATGGCAAGCTTTCACCATTCACGCGTTTGCCTTGTTCTGCAAACCATTCAACAAAGCTGGCACCATACGCGACTTCGCCCTTGGCCTCTGCGAAAGGCTTGCCTTGTTCGGCCGTCATCAGTCGCGCCAGGTCATCCTGGTTCGCCACCAGCAGGTCGTACCATTTACGCAGCAACTGGCTACGACCTTTGGCACCGATGCGCCGCCATTGTGGCCAGGCCGCATTTGCAGCCGAGATGGCTTGTTCAGTCTCTCTCGCACCCAGGTTGGCCACCGACGCCAGCTTTACACCGGTCGCCGGGTCGTGGACGTCAAAGGTCTGGCTTCCCGAGACCCATTCGCCGTTGATAAGGGCAGCAGTCTTCAGCAGGCTGCCGTCTTTCAGACCTTGCAGGGGAGATGTATTGACGGTCATGGCTAGCGTCCTTAGTCTTGCAGTGCGCGTTCAATGATGCCCAGAGCCTTGGTGAACAGCTCGTCGGGAATGGTCAGCGGATACAGGAAGCGGATGGCATTGCCGTACATGCCACAGCTCAGCAGCAGCAGGCCTTCGTCCAGCGCTTTTTTCTGTACCTTTTGCAGACGGGCGGCGTCCGGCGCTCCTGTCTTGGGATCGCGGAATTCCACAGCAACCATGGACCCCAGGCTGCGGATCTGCGCAATGAACGCATGGCGGTTTCTCAAACCGTCAAACAGGCCTGTCAGGCGCTCCCCCAGTTGCCTTGCGCGCTCGCACAGCTTCTCGCGCTCGATGACGTCGAGCACGGCCAGGGCAGCAGCCACAGCCAGAGGATTACCAGCATAGGTGCCGCCCAGGCCGCCCGGTGCCGGCGCATCCATGATGTCAGCACGACCGACGACGCCAGACAGGGGCATACCGCCAGCCAAGCTCTTGGCCATGGTAATGAGGTCAGGCTTCACGTCGTAGTGTTCCATTGCAAACAGCTTTCCGGTGCGAGCAAAACCACTCTGTACTTCGTCAGCGATGAACACGATGCCATGCTTGTCGCACAGCGCGCGCAGACCACGCATCAGCTCAGGTGGCGCGACGTTGAAACCACCTTCGCCTTGGACTGGCTCCAGGATGATGGCCGCCACGCGCTGCGGGTCGACGTCGGTCTTGAAGAGCATGTCGATGGCGTCGAGCGATTCCTTCGCACTGACGTTCTGCAGTTCGCTGGGGAACGGCACGTGGTAGACATCTCCAGGGAAAGGGCCGAAGCCAAGCTTGTATGGAGCGACCTTGCCCGTCAGCGCCATGCCCATCATGGTCCGCCCATGGAAACCACCACCGAAAGCGATGACGGCAGCACGGCCGGTGCTGGCACGTGCAATCTTGATGGCGTTTTCGACGGCTTCAGCGCCAGTCGTGAAGAAGGCGGTCTTCGCCGGACCATCAATCGGTGCAAGCGCATTGATACGCTCGGCCAGCGTCACGACCGATTCGTAAGGCACGATTTGGAAGGCGGTGTGGGTAAACCGCTCGAGTTGGGCCTGGATGGCGCGCACCACGTCCGGATGACGGTGGCCAGTATTGAGAACGGCGATACCTGCAGCGAAATCGATCACTTCACGGCCTTCGACATCCCGCAAGGTGGCGTTCTCAGCTTGCTCGACGTAAAAATTGCACATCACCCCCACGCCACGGGGCGTGGCAGCGAGGCGGCGTTCCTGGATACTTGCATTGGATTTCGAAATCATGTTGAGCTCCTTGCTGAAAAGGAGCTCATTGGAGCACTTATTTGGATCCATCTAAAGATCCAATTTTTCAAATACAATGGAACCAATCCAGATTTTGTGTCCGCCCTCATAGGCAAGACTTCAAAACACTGCAGCAAGGACCGCCTCATTTTTCCCGCTGCGATAGATGTATTCGCGTGGTTACAACAGCCTCTCATCAGTATTTGACTCATGACACCTCGCGCAAGCTTCCTTTCCGAACTGTTGCTGCAAAAGCGAAACTGGTCAAACGATGACCCAAGCGCCGACAGCATGCAGCGGGACCTCTATGCATTCATCAAATCGGCCATACTGGGCGGCACTCTCACCGGCGGTATGCAGCTCCCGCCATCGCGAACGCTGAGCAAGGAATTGTTGGTATCGCGTAATACAGTCGTCCATGCCTATGACCAGTTGCTGGCCGAAGGCTACATCAGTGCGACCACCGGCCGGGGGACGTTTGTCGCTCCTGTTCCTCACTATCAGGGACGAGATCAAGACACTGCCGGCAGAGCGGAACCACCTGCTCGCGGCGGGCTATCTCATCGTGGATCTCTGCTGATGATCGGGCATGGCGCCTCCGATATCCAGTGGGGTGCGTTTGTCTCTGGTGTTCCAGATGTGTCTCTGTTCCCGCACGCGATATGGCAGCGCCTGTTGGCGCGCCATTGGCGCAATCCGACGCCGCACGCGCTCACCTATAGCGCCGGCAGCGGGCATCCCGCATTAAGGCGGGCGTTGGCGGAGCACTTGCGTGTAGCGCGCTCTGTGCGATGTGATTCCGAACAGATTGTGATAACGGCTGGCATTCATCAGGCCATTGACGTTATCACCAGGCTCCTGGGAGACGTCGGCGACCAGGCATGGATTGAAGACCCTGGCTACTGGGGTACGCGTAACGTGCTGGTCAGCAACGGACTGAGCATCGTGCCCGTGCCAGTCGATTCTCAGGGAATGGCACCAGATGATGCAATGCTCAACGCCGAGCCACCGCCCAAATTCATCTTCACGACACCATCGCACCAATATCCTCTGGGTACGGTGATGAGCTTGCAGCGCCGCTTGACACTGATCGACTACGCGCATCGTCATGGTTGCTGGATCGTTGAAGACGATTACGATAGCGAATTCCGCTTTGAAGGAAGGCCACTGGCTTCGCTTCAGGGGCTGGACGTTCACGACTGTGTCATTTATACCGGCACCTTCTCGAAGACGCTCTTCCCTGGTCTGCGCATGGGGTACATGGTGCTACCGCCATCGCTGGCAAAGCCAGCCGTCACTGCCCTGTCGACGCTGTTTCGCGAGGGGCAACTACTGCAGCAAGCTGTGCTGACCGATTTCATCGTAGAAGGCCATTACGCGTCGCATATCCGCAAGATGCGCCAGGTCTATGCTCATCGGCATGCTTTGCTCAGAGCCGCCATCTCCGATTATCTCGGGCCTGATTGGCCGGTTGCCTCCCATGAAGCCGGTCTCCATTTGGTCCTGGGCTTGCCGGATGATGCAGATGACGTCGCCATCTGCAAGGAACTCGAAAAAAAGGAGATAAGTGTCCGCCCTCTTTCGCGTTACTTCGACCCCGCCACCCATGCGCGAAAGGGATTATTGATGGGCTACGCATGTGTAGAAGACGCGTCGATTCGGGCAGGTGTGAGAGTCGTGGCCGCCGCTTTCAAAGAGATGCTGAATTGACCTGGCCCGATGCCAGCTGCTTGCGCAGCTGGCCAGCATATTGTTCCAGCAGCGTTGGGCCTGGCTCCTTGCGAGGCCATATCAGGCCCACGCCATCGCCAGCATGACGCGGAACCACATGCAGATGAAAATGCATGACGGTCTGCTCGCCCTCACGGCCGTTGGCTTGAAAAAGCATCAGACCTGGACAGTCGAAGGCAGCCTTGGCTGCCAGTGCCACTTGCTGCGCAATGCGCATGACAGCCTGCGCCTCTGCGGGCGGGATATCAAAGATGTTTTCCCAATGCCCCTTGGGCGCAACCAGCACATGCCCCGGATTCAACTGGCCAATGTCCATGAATGCAATGACTGAGGCGTCCTCGTACACCTTGGCAGCCGGTAGCTCGCCAGTGACAATTCGGCAAAAAATACAGGAACCTGGTTCGGACGTATCAACAAATTTTGGCATCGTAGACCTCCGGCATACTTCAAAGATGACGCTCCTGGATTAGCGCCATCCGCACGATTTACAGCTCAATCATGTCAAAGTCGCTTTTTCCGGCGCCGCACTCAGGACAGCTCCAGCTATCGGGAACGTCCTCCCACTTCGTGCCGGGAGCGATTCCGTGGTCAGGGGCGCCCAGCTCTTCATCATAAATCCAGCCACAGATTATACACATCAACGTCTTTTTCATCTTGACGACTCTTCTTTCTCTAGATTGCCACGGTAATTGTCTTGGCCATCGCATCCGCTTCACGGGCCACATCCCCTGCGAGAACGAACCCACAAATCGAACCGGCCGCATCCCTGTAAAGCAGTTTCTGGCCCCCTTCCGTTGCCTCCAATTCGGCCGCCACACCTTCCAAGGACACCGGTGGCAGTAAAGAAATAGGATAGGCGTGCGTCTTCAGTTTCACCGGCATCGCCGGGAAAACCATCCGGGTCGCTTCGCCCGTGATGGAAAGAGCTACCGCTTTACTCGCGAAATTGATAGGAGCAATGTAAGGCAACCACCCCGACCTGTACTGAGCACAATCGCCCAATGCGTAGATATGTGGCACGCTCGTCAGACCGCATTCGTCGACGACAATGCCCACAGCGGCCCGGATGCCGGCGGCCTTAGCCAGCGCTGCGCGGGGCACCTGGCCTGCTGCCACCAGGAAGGCATCGGCCCGCACCGGAGCGCCTTCATTGACTGTGATGGCGTAACCTGTTCCTTCTGCTACCACCTGCATGGTCTTCATTACGCAATACCATTCCACTCCCGCGTCCTGAAGACTATCTTGCAGGCGGGTACCGATTTCCATCGGTAGCATGCGTTGAAGGGGATATGCATCGGGAGTCATCACCAATGGTTTGACTCCATGCAGGATCAGATCCTCGGCGATTTCACATCCAATCATTCCACTGCCGATGACGGCGACGCGCATACCTTCCTGCAAATGCTCACGCAGGCGGCCATACCGGGCAAGGGAGTTGACGTCGAAGATGTGGTCATCGGACGCAGCCAATGCAATCTTTCGAGGCTCACTCCCTGTTGCCAGTACCAGGTCGTCGTAGTCCAGTACCGTTCCATCCTTGATCATCACCCTCTTGTTGGCGATATCGATTTGCTCAGCCTCACCGAGCACGAACTCGGCACCGAGCTCGGCACCCAGGCGCTTGAAATCCTTCAATACCAGCGTTGAGGCCGTCTTTTTCATTCTCAACGCATTTGAAATTGCCGGCTTGTAGTAGTAGCCCGCCGACTCATCAGTAACGATGGTGATGAGGTGTC
>NZ_BADI01000783.1:0-12593 GCF_000333555.1 Herbaspirillum sp. B65
GCCAGGCTTTCACCGTCGGCGGCTACTCGGTTGATCAGGCCCCATGCCAATGCGGTTTGCGCATCGATGGGCTCGCCCAGAAAAATCATTTCCTTGGCCCGGCCTTCGCCGATACGACGGGCCGCACGGAAGGTGCCGCCGCTACTGGGGAATACACCGAGTTTGATTTCTGGCAAGGCAAGACGACTGCGTTGATCGGCCACGATCAGGTCGCAGCACAGCGCAATTTCCAGGCCGCCACCATACGCCAAGCCGTTGATGGATGCGATGGTCGGTTTGGGAAACCGATCCAACTGAAAGAAGACTTCGTTCTGGCGTTGCAGCTTCTTCGGCACGATCTGGCCCGGTGCCATCATGTCGGCGAACTCGCCGACATCGGAACCGGCGCAAAACGCCCGTGTCCCCGATCCTGTCAGGATCACGGCGCGCACGGCATCGTCTGCCGCGAGGCGGTCCAGCGTCTGCCCCAGTGCTTTGGTCAGCCCAAGGGTCACCACATTCATCGGCGGGTTGTTCAGCGTAACGATGGCAATGCCTTCGCTGATATGGCACAAAACGGCATCCATATTCATGGTGTTCTCTCAGGGATGGGTGACGGGGAGATGCGCCAGCATGCGCCGGGCACGTTCTACAACCGGTTTGTCGATCATTGCGCCATTCAGCGAAACCACGCCGACGCCCGCTTCGCGTGCTTTTTCCCAAGCGGATGTCACGGCAAGCGCCCAGGCGACGTCTTGTTCCGATGGTGAAAACGCGGCATTGACGACGGCGACCTGCGCGGGGTGAATGCATAAGGCACCGCGCAATCCCATGGCTTGCGCCGTATGCGCAGTCTGTGCGTAACGGTCGAGATCTTGAAAATTGGCCAGTGAATCCGGCAATCCGAATCCGTGAATACCTGCTGCAGCGGCGGCCAACGCCAGCCACTGGCAGGGCAAGGTCAGCGAATGCGGTGAAGGAGCGGCGCCGAGTTCACGGGAAAAGTCCTCACTGCCGAGCGCGATGCCCAATAAGCGCGGTGCTGCACAGATTGCGGGCAACTGAAACAATGCAGCGGGCGACTCCACCAGAGCCAGCAAGCCAATACGGCCGACCGGCATGCCGCGTTGCTGTTCGAGATGTTCAATGGCACTTGCCAGCGCAATGAGTCGCCCGGCCTCTTCGACTTTGGGCACGACGATAGCATCGACACCGGGTCGGATGGCCGCCTGCAGGTCGAAGACGACATGGTCGTCTTCCTGGTTGATGCGCACCAGCAGACTGGCGTCGTTCGCCTTCAGATGCGTGATGGCCTCCTGTAATTGCGACCGGGCAGCTGGTTTGGCTGCGTCAGGCACCGCATCTTCCAGATCCAGAATGAGCGCGTCCGCCCCGCGCATGTGGGCCTTCTCGATAATACGCGGCTTGTCGGACGGGATGAACAACAAGGAACGCCACGCGGTATTGGCCAATGCGCCGGTCATCGCACCACCACCTTCACCGACATGGCAGTTTGTCCGGCCGGAGTCAGTGCCCACAGATCGGCACCATCCGGCGTGGCGGCTCCGCACAATCTGACATCGCCGGTATCAAACAAGGGTTGCTGGCCGCGAATGATGCACGACGCGACGTCCGCACCGGGGTTGTTGCGCAAGAACAGATCCATCAATAAAGTTGCCGTCAGCGGCCCATGCACCACCAGCCCCGGATAGTGCTCGACCTCCATTGCATACGGGCGGTCATAATGAATCCGATGGCCGTTGAACGTCAGGGCCGAAAAGCGGAACAACAAGACGGGGTCGGGCCGGACGGTACGCTGCCAGTCAGCCTGACGCCGATCACCCTCACCGGCCTGAACCCGTGCGGTGGCAGCTTGTGCTGATGCTGCCGGCGGTGCTTCGCGGTAGACGATGTCCTGGCTTTCGCTGATGACGTGGCTTCCCTGCTGGAAGATCTCATGCTCGACCGTCACAAATACCAGCTCGCCGGACTTTCCCGAGCGGTTCTCCACGGCGGCAATCCGCGATGTACGCTCCAACGGTTTTTCGATGCTGAACGGTGCATGGAAGTCGATCTTGCTTCCGGCCCACATGCGTCGGGGCAAAGGTACAGGCGGGAGAAAACCGCCGCGTCTGGGGTGGCCATCCTCGGCAATCTCACCCTGCAGCGCCTGCGGTAAAAAATAGAGCCAGTGGCCCAGCGGCGGCACAGTCCGGTCCGGCCAAGGAGGCTGAGCATGATTCAGAGTTGCAGCTAGGCCTTGAAGCGGTGACGCGGCCGGTATGTCGGCGCTGGTTTCGGTGCGGCCGATCCAGGCCTTGAATTGTGCGAAGTCCATATTGCGTTCCTCCATCGGTCAGCCGTAACGGCCGCCGGTTACATGCAAGGTTTCGCCTGTGATGAAACTGGCGCACTCTGAGGCCAGGAAGGCGACTGCGTTGGCGATGTCTTCCGGCTGGCCCGCACGCGGAATCGGCGTGGATTTGATGGCGCGTTCTTTGATTAGCTCGTAACTGGGCAAGAACTTGATGGCTTCGGTTTCCATGAAACCGGGCGCCACGGCATTGACGGTGATATTGAAGCGGCCGTCTTCCAGACTCAGAGCGCGGGTCAAGCCGAGTACGCCGGCTTTGGCGGCGGAATAGTTTGCCTGTCCCGGATTGCCGAAGTAGGCCCGCGACGAAATGTTGATGATGCGGCCCCACTTTTGCTCCATCAGATGAGGCATGACTGCTTTGCAGGTCAGGAAGGTGCCTTTGAGGGCGACTTCGATCACCAGATCCCAGTCTTCCTCGCTCATATTGGAGAGGTAATTGTCACGGGGGAAGCCGGCATTGTTGACCAGCACGTGAATGCCGCCGAACGCCGCGATCGTGCCGTCGATCAATGCATTGACCTCGGCTGACTTCGTGATGTCGGCCGGAATGCAGATCGTGTTGAACCCTTCTTCGCTGAGTCTGGCGGATGTGACACGCGCTGCCTCTGCAGAAATGTCGGTAATCACGACGCGCATGCCTTCCTGCGCCAGCCGGCGTGCCGTAGCCGCCCCCAGGCCGCGTGCCGAGCCGGTGACGATGGCGACTTTGTCTTTCAATCCCAGATCCATGTGATTTCTCCCAGATAAATTCAGTGTGTGGCGGCGCTGTCGCCGGCGAGCGTGATCTTTCCTGCATTCAGGACCAGCACATTGCGTTCCAGCGCAGTCGTGCGGAATGAAACGACGTCGCCGTCCATCCACAATTCGGTACGCAAGGTATCGCCGGGTAGCACCACTCCGGTAAAGCGCACGCGCATGGCACGAATGCGATCGGCGCGGTAGGCCAGCATGCCGCGCAAGGCCGCATGGCAGGCCACGCCCATCGTGCACAGGCCGTGCAGGATCGGACGCGGGAAGCCGGCACCGGCCGCCACGGCCGGATCAGCATGCAGCGGGTTAAAGTCGCCGTTGAGGCGATACAGCAGTGCCGCTTGCGGCAGGGTTGGTAAATCGCACACCATATCGGCGCTGCGCTCAGGCATGGCATGCGGCGGTGGCAAAGAGCCGGCCGGCCCGCCAAATCCGCCATCACCGCGGAGCATGGAAACCTGATGGATCGTGGCGATCAGTTCACCGCTGACAGCATCGGTGACTTGCCGCTCCTGACACAGCAACGCACCTTTTTCCGCGCCTTTGTCGTATAAGGCAGAGATGCGGTTGCGCCCGATAACACGGCCCTCGGGCACCAGCGGGGCATGCAGTTCAAAGCCCTGTTCGGCGTGAACCAGCCGACGCCAGTCGATACCGGTATCGGGCTCACGCGCCCAGAAACCCGGATACCCAAGGATCACCGGCATGGTGGGAAACACCTTCAGTTGTTCTTCATAAATAAACGCCAGTTGCCCCGGATCGAGCGGGTCGGCCCCCAACCCGATCCCCAGCGCATACAGCATCGTGTCGCGGGCGGAGTAACTGTGTTCGATCAGCTCAAACCGGCGATTGAGCAACTGTTCGTAATCGATAGCCATCAACGTGCTCCAGTGACGATCACGGCATCCAGAGCGAACACGCCCTTGCCTGCTTCCAATGCCATGATCGGGTTCAAGTCGATGGAGCTGACCTGATCGGCATTGGCGGCGGCAAACTGAGACAACTGCGCCAAGGTCTTGGCGAGCGCATCGATGTCGGCAGCCGGTTTGCCCCGGAATCCCTTGAGCAAGGCGTAGCCCTTGGTTTCTTCGATCATGCGGCGTGCCTCGTCTTCGCCGAAGGGAGCGATGCGGAATGTCACATCCTCGAATAACTCGGTGAAAATCCCGCCGAGGCCGAACATCACGACCGGACCGAACACTGCATCGCGATTCACCCCCATGATGGTTTCAATCCCTTTGGGTGCCATGGGTGCGACCAGCACACCTTCGATATGGGCATGCGGTGCCTTGGTGCCGGCGCGTTCGATCAAGGTCTGGTAAGCCAGGCGACAGGCGTCGTCGCTGTCGACGTTAAGGATCACACCGCCGATTTCGGTCTTGTGCTGAATATCGGGTGAGACGATCTTCATGACGACGGGATAACCCGTTTCGTTTGCCGCCACGACGGCGGCGTCGGCACCACAGACCACTTGGGACGGCAGAAACGGTAACCCGGCACTGGCGAGCAAACGCTGCGCAGCCGCTTCAGACAGCATCTCTGTGCCGATGTCACGATGCAAAGACAGGTCTACCGCCGGCACTTCGATCTTCTTGTCGAAGCCGTCCTTCAGGTAGGCAAGTGCCGACAATGCCAATGCCGCACGGTCTGAATCTGAGTAGACCAAAAAACCGGCTTCTTCATACGCGCGGATCACCTCTTTCCCCGCTGCCATGCACAGCAAGGTCGGACGATCCTTGTAGTCGACCGTGCCGGCCTGGATGGCATCGCACATGCGTGCGCCATAAGTGGGTGACGCCGGCAGCATGGTAAAGGAGCCAATCACACTGCCGTAACCGCCCTCCTCGTACATGATGCGGAAAGTCTTGCTGATGATGCTCATGTCGTTGAGCACGCCCGCGGTGGTGTCGCAGGGGTTCCCTGCGCCGCCGAAGGGGTTGATCGTCTTGAGTTTTTCTTGCGATGCCGCAGGTAACGGTGGAACCTCAAGACCGTGGCGATCTGCCGCGTCGCAGAGTTGGATGCCGAAACCGCCCGAGACAGTAATGATGCCCAGGCGGCGATCCAGCGGATAAACACCCCTGCTGCAGGCATACGCCAGATCAACGTGTTCTTCTGTGGTGCGTGCGCGATAGACGCCGTATTGGCGAAAAACGGCATCGTAGACTTCGTCGGGGCCCGCCAGCGATGCCGTGTGCGAGGCTGCGGCAACCGAGCCTGCCTCCGACCCGCCAACCTTACCGAAGATCACCGCCTTACGGCGTTCATGGGCAGTACGCAGCGCATCGATGAATTTCTCGCCATCGCGAATCCCCTCGGCGAAGGCCATGATGACCGAGACATCATCCTGGCAAGCCAGCCATTTGATGCAGTCGGCGACATCGGTATTGAGCTCATTGCCGGTCGAGACCCAATAGCCGATTCCGACATTGCGTTCGCGGCAAAGATAAGCCAGATGGCCGCCATAGGCTCCACTCTGGCTGACCACGGCGACATTGCCATTGCTGACGAAACCATCGTCGAATGCGCTGCTGAAGGTGCCGATGAATCCGCTTTGAGTCGACAGCAATCCCAGGCAGTTGGGGCCGAACACGCGCAAGCCTGCGGCATCGGCGATCGCCCGGATTTCCTGCTGCAGTTGTTTGCCCTCTTCGCCGGTTTCGGCAAAACCTGATGCGTAGATGACAGCGGCGCCAACACCCTTGGCGACGCATTCCCTGATCGCGTCCTTGACCTTCTCGGCGGCGATGCAGATCAGCACCATGTCGGGGACTTCCGGAACTGCCTCCAGTGAGCCATACGCCTTGATGTCCTGCACCGTCTCGCGGGTAGGATTGACCGGATAGATCTGCCCCTGATAGCCGGCCTTCTTCATGTAATGCAAGGCCCGGCCGGAAATGCGGGTGGCATCGTTGGACGCCCCCAGAATGGCGACCGACTTGGGGCGAAACGCCCGTTCAAAGTTATTCCAGAAAAGATCGGCTGAGGCGTCGTTCATTTGATTGTCCATGACTAGCTAAGTAAATGCGGCACATGCACTACGCAGAAGAAGGCTTCCCCGGTTTCAGGGCAAAGCAGTCCCCCTCGCCCTGCCGATACGGAGGGCGCTGTCTGAGAAACTGCCTGGATTGCGTTGGTGGCCGATAGCGTCCGGCAGGACGCCATCGATGTATCAGTTTTTCTTGATCGTCAAAATCAGGGTGGCGATGCCGCCCATCACGCAGCAGCCGATGATGTAATAAAGCCCGGTCGAATAGCGGCCGGTCAGGCTGATGAGGTAACCGATGGCAATCGGCGCGATCGACGAGAACACATTGCCCATGCCGTTCATCATGCCGGCCGCCGAGGAGATGCCTTTGCTGGGCACGATGTCCTGCAAGAGCGTCCACGCTGCCGGTCCACCCAGGCCGATGCAGCCGATGCCGAAGCCCAGAACCAGTGCCGACGTCAGGTTGTCTTCAATGTTCACGCCTAAGTAGATGCCCACGCTCACACCAATCATGGCGAACACCAGCAGCGGCGCACGACGCTTCATCTTGTCGCACAGGTAACCGGAAAGGATCTTGGTGCCGACGCCGAGAATCCATGGCAGCGACGACAGCATGCCCATGGCTTCCCATGAAAATCCGCGTGCGGTCTTGAGGTAAGACGGTACCCATGACATGGTGCCCCACAGAACCGATGCATGCGCCATGTAATAAATGACGATCAGCCAGAAACGGTAGTTGCCGGTAAAGGACCTGAACTTGGCAAGGAAGCCGGTATCGCTGTCAGTCGCCACGGTATCGCCGGCCAGACCTTTTTCGATATGGGCCAATTCGGCTTGATTGATGCGTTTGCTGTCGCGTGGTGTATCGGCGGTGAATCTCCAGAGCAAGAACATCGGAATCATGCCGGCCGCAGCGAGGACGAAGAAGCTTTCACGCCAGCCGGCAACCGCGATCAGCCAGGTAAACAACGGCATGGCAATGGCAGGTGCAATTGCCAAGCCGGTGTTCCACGCGGCGTTGGCCTTGCCACGTTCGGTGATCGGGAACCAGCACTTGATGAACTTGCTCTGCATCGGGAAATGCATTCCCTCACCTAGACCAAGCAGCACGCGCGAAAACAGCATCAGCACAAAGGTCGGCGCCAGCCCGCCAATGATCAATGAAATGCCCCAGACCACAATGGAAAACATCATTCCCTTGCGCGGGCCAAGCACATCACCCAGCGGGCTGAGCAATACATTGCCGATGCTGTAGGCCACCAGGAAGACCGACATCAGCATGCCCTTTTGCAATGCTTGCCCGGTGATACCCATGTCATGGAGGAATGCGTTGTCGACGATGAGGATCGACACATTGACCCGGTCTATGTAAGAGAACACCACCACCAGCATCAAGATCAATGCCAGGAAATACCGTTCATGGGTGGGCCTTTCGCTTGCGGGCAAGCGCGCCGCGGCGACTGATTTTTGCATTGTGGTCTCCAGAATTTAATCATTCGATTTTTATTTTTTAGAGATAGTGTCATCCCTCAATGTAGATTTGAAGTATTATTTTCTTAATTCCTGATACGAAATGCATATCACCATGGACCTGCGCCAACTCCAGCAATTCGTTGTCCTAGCCGAAACCCTGAACTTCAGGGAAGCCGCCGAACGGCTCTTCATGTCGCAGCCGCCGCTGTCGGTATCGATCAAGAAACTGGAAGATGAAATTGGCGTGGCCCTATTCAATCGGAATAAGCACAAAGTATTTCTGACCGATGCGGGAAAAGCTGTTCTGGAGGATGCAAGAAAGTCGCTTTTTCATGCCGGCGAAGTGTCACGTGTGGCGCGTTCCGCTGCCCTCGGCTTAAGCGGCCACATCCGGATCGGTTTTGTGGGATCGGCAAAATATTCGCTCCTGCCGCGTCTTCTGCCGAAATTCAGGAGCCAATACCCCGACGTCACGATTGCGCTGGAAGAAGAAAAAAATGCCCTGATTGTGCAGGCCATCGAGAACAACGACCTCGATCTAGGCATCGTGCGTGTACCGCTGGCATGGAAGAGCGTGATCCAGTATGAAACTGTGGAACAAGATTATTTTGTGGCGGCGCTGCCATCGGATCATCGCCTAGCGAAAAAATTACAACTGAGTTTGATCGACTTGAAGGACGAATCGTTTATTCAATATACGAGGAGTAATATCCCGGGCCTGCATGCAGTCACGATGCTATTGTTCCAGGAGGCAGGCTTCGTTCCGAAAGTCACGCAGGAAGCGGTGCAGGTGGAAACCTTGCTGTGTATGGTTGAAAGTGGTCTGGGGGTAGCGCTCGTGCCCTCTATCGTCAGGCGTCATTCTTCGCGCAACATTACTTTCCGGGAGATATCGGGTCTAAAAGAGAGCAATACTATCGGCCTCGCAATTGCATATCATCCGGATTTTGAGATGGCCACCTCTCGCCGTTTCCGTGAGCTCGCGAGAGAGCTTTCCATGGATAGTGCTTCATCGTATTGATTTTCGCGCGGAATTGTCTCTCTCCCTTGAGCCAACCATCAGACAATCGAGAACGTCCCGCTCGATCGCGCCGGACTGAACGTGTGCCATAAGATAACGCGCGATATTCTCCGGAACCTCCGGAAAGGGGCCCGATTTTGGGTCCAAATAGCGCTGCAGCCAGTTTTAGAAGGTGTCCTGGAGAATATCTGCTTCTTGCGCGTGTGACTTTGAGGCAAGATGGGGAGCAGAGTGTGGTGGCCGCCAGCGAGTGTCCTCAAGCTCGCACGTTGGCCGTCGTGGCTAGCCTCTATCAATATTGGTTTGACACGGGTACCTGGTCGCCAACCCGGCTGTTGGTTTAGTCAATGGCACACAGGCACGACGAGAATTTTCCCCGAAACGGTTTGTGCCGGAGGCAACGCTTTGCATCTGTGCCGTTTGGGTTTCACAGAGAACGGAGGGACTGTCTGAGTTGGCTTTCCTGAGACGCGGGGCAATCTGGGCACCCTACAGGTATGGTGGTAGTCGCCTGGCTGAACTGGTGTGGGACATCGGTACCAACCTGCCCTTTAGCGAAGAGGACGGACAATAGATGTTCTACGTTGACGGAAAAGGCAATAAACCGCGCGCCATACCACTGCCACGCGTCGCCATTGCCGCAGTTGCCGTCTATCGCTCTGGCGCAGCTTGCCGGCAGAACCTGGCCCTCACGAGGTATTGCTGCTCATTCACGAGCTCAATGGCGACTCACTAAAAAACAGCGGTCTTTATAGTGAAGTAAAGGCCATTTTTTATTCGGTTGCACAGACGTTAGCTGCGGTGGATCCCGCCCGTTCTGCCTTATTGGCAGCGGCTTCGCCGCACTGGCGCAGACTTGCTTATGCAAAAACTCTAGTGGTCGACAACCAGGTCTCACTGACCGTCACTCAGGCGCTATTGGGACATTCATCAGTACAAACGACAGCCGGATACGCAAAGCCGGACCTCACTGGACTCAGACACTTTGTCGACAGAGCCTTTAGTGAAAGTCATAAATGAGACGCAGAGACTAAGCGTCATCACCTGTTTCCATGTCGGATAGCCATAATTTTAGCGATCGCTTTGGGCCAGCAGGCGAAACTGTCGGCAGCCATGGAAGGCGTAGTAATTCCCTCGTGTCATTCAGAGCATCGTCTTCGGGCATTTTTTTGTTGACGGACATTGGTTTCCAGAGGCTGACGGTGGGCGTAATGCAAAGTTTTCTGCGTGCTTCTTATGCAGTGACTAATTTATCAATAGCGAGCCATCTGCCAATACCCTGGAGGCTATCGGTAACGTCTAGGCAATGTCGTTGTTCTTGCGTGAAGTTGCCAGCAGATCTCTCCATGCCCTACGGCGCTATAGACTCGATGCCGCACCACTGCGCAATGAACAGTACCAGTAATTTAGTGAATTGCCTCACCGACTCCAGCTCCACCGCCTCGTCGTAGCCATGTGGCATTCTGCACTGAGGACCATAGACGATTGCTGGAGTATCGGCATATAAACCGAAGAAGCGGGCATCGGTAGCCGCAGCGGTTGCGTGCTCCTGTAGCGGGGTTCCAAACACATCGAAATGGCAACTTGCAAGTACGTTTTCGAGCTCTTGCGCATCTTTCAGTTCATAGCCTTCTGCCATGAATCCGTGATAAGTGACAACAGGAAGATGATTGGAAAGAAATGGATCTGCGGCTGCAGAGACCCGAATGAACTCTTCGATCTCTGCGCGAGCGACTTCCAAACTGTCACCTGGGTAGATAGCAACCCGCATGTCAAACTCACACCATGCGGGAACACTGGATGGCCAATCACCACCGACAATTTTTCCTAAATTAAAATTGATTGGATGAGGATGACTGCAGAAATGGCGGTGCTGGTCTTTTCGTGCGTTCCATCTCCTCTCGAGCTCCTTCAACTCCCCGATCAGGTAAATAGCTTTTTCAATGGCGTTGGCACCTTGACTGGAAAAGGCGCCGGAGGCGTGTTGCGGATCTCCCAAAACGAGAACCTTAAACCACATTGGCCCAACCTGGGCTCGCATGAGTCGGTGTCCAAACGGTTCTGGAATAAATGCGGCTTCGGCTCGATAGCCGCGCTGCAAGCATGCTAGTGCACCGTTGCCCGTACACTCTTCTTCGACTACAGACTGCAGGTAGACTTCTGCCGCCGGTTGCAACCCGACGCGACGCAACGCATCAAGTGCAGAGATGCAGGCCATCAATCCCGCCTTCATATCGCCTGCGCCACGGCCATACATCCATCCGTCCTCGATCTCGGCACCATAGGGATCCTTGGTCCACTGCTCTAACGGCCCCACCGGCACTATGTCAATATGACCGTTCAGGATTAGAGAGCGGCCTGACTTGTTGCGCGGCCGATGTACGCCGACAACATTCCAGGCATCATCGTAGGAAATCGTCACCGGAGAGAAGCCTGGCAGCGAACGGATAGCGTCGAGATCAATCTTCCAGTGATCGACTGTCAGGCCACGCGCGGTGAGATGCTTCGCGATGAAGACCTGGGCATCTGCCTCTGCGCCGCGTTGGGATGGGATGCGCACCAACCGAGCCAGTTCTTCGACCTGCTGCGTGAACCCATTGTCGACCGAATCCAATAATCTCGCCCTCATCCTTTCATCCAGTGCGAGTGGCAGCTCTCGCTTATTCATCGCTCAGCT
The DNA here is from genome assembly GCF_000333555.1 of Herbaspirillum sp. B65. Classification (NCBI taxonomy): domain Bacteria; kingdom Pseudomonadati; phylum Pseudomonadota; class Betaproteobacteria; order Burkholderiales; family Oxalobacteraceae; genus Herbaspirillum; species Herbaspirillum sp. B65. Next base: position 11,267 of record NZ_BADI01000783.1, read on the forward strand.
CGCGTCAATATTGCGTTCAACAAGATGTTACAACCCGCCTCCAGGTCTTCTGCGGTGGCCCATTCCGCTTCATTGTGGCTTAAACCATCACGGCAAGGCACGAAGATCATGGACGTTGGTGCGACCTTTGCCAGATAACAGGCATCATGACCCGCGCCGGAAAAGATATCCTGGTAAGCATATCCAGATTTTTCTGCCACCTCACGGACGATACCGACCATCTCTGGATCGAACTGCGTCGGTACTACGTATTGCAGTTCCTGGAACAGGAAAGTTTGTCCTGTCTCATTTTGCGCTTGCTCGCAAATTTCTCGCGCTTCCGCCACCATCGCTTCCAGCTTGGCAGGCTCCAAGTGGCGCAAGTCGACGCTGAAACGGACTTTGCCTGGAATGGTATTACGGACCCAGGCAAAACATCGACCTCGCCAATCGTGCAACGGCCGATAGGTGCGTAGCGCTTGGCGATATCGACAATACGCGTCAATACCGGTGCTGCAGCATAGAGTGCGTCCTTACGATTTCCATCGGTGTCGGCCCGGCATGCGCCTCAACACCCTCGACGATGACATTAATGAGGCGAATTCCTAGAACGCCTGTGACTACACCGATAGTGCGCTGGCTGGTCTCAAGGACCGGGCCTTGCTCGATGTGTGCCTCAAAATATGCTCCGACCGGATGCTGCCCGACCGGCTGCGGGCCACGATAACCAATGCGCTCCAATTCGGCCAAGACGGTCGCGCCCTCGGCGTCTTTCGCTTGGTGCGCCACCTGCTCAGGGATGGCGCCACAGAAAACACCCGATCCCATCATGGTTGGCACGAAGCGCGCACCTTCCTCGTTGGTCCAGATAGCGAGCTCAAGCGGTGCCTTGGTCTTGACCCCGGCATCATTGAGAGTACGCATGACTTCGAGTCCTGCCAGGACGCCATAGCAACCGTCGAACTTGCCGCCGGATGGCTGGGTATCTATGTGACTTCCAGTCATCACCGGATTGAGGTTGGGACTAGTACCGGCACGGCGCCCAAAGATGTTGCCCATACTATCCACCGTGATATCAAGTCCAGCCTCTTTCATCCACCCGACCACCAGAGCGCGCCCCTCCCTATCGAGATCAGACAGAGCCAGCCGACGCGAGCCCCCCTTGTCCGTTTCTCCGATTTTTCCAAGCTCCATCAGACTATTCCACAACCTTTGGCCGTTCGCTGTGATACTCATAAATTCAATTCCTTTCTATTCATGCTCTGCTATTTCAGCGACTGTTATTTGCCGCTTCGAAGATGCCGACTTCTTCCTGTTCTGAGGCCATCCTGTCTCGGGCAGGAAAATC
>NZ_BADI01000782.1:0-1693 GCF_000333555.1 Herbaspirillum sp. B65
TGCGCACCATCGGTCACCAGGCAGCAGTCGCGCACCGAAAGCGGCGAAGACACCATGCGCGCCTTGAGCACGTCCTCGATCGAGAGCGGATCGCGCACATAGGCATCGGGGTTGAGCTGCGCCCACTTGCGCGCGGCTACGGCCACTTCGGCAAGGTGGGTTCGTGTAGTGCCGTACTGGTGCATGTGGCGCGCCGCGGCCAACGCATACGAGGACGCCGGGTTGAACGGTTTATAGGGACTCTCCCATGGCGACGGCCGTGACGACTGCAGCAGCTTGCCGGCCGCGCTGCGCTGGTTGCTGCCGTAGGCGATCAGAGCGACGTCGATCTGGCCGGTTGCCAGCGCCATGGCGGCCGTGTGGACGTGGATTTCGAAGGCGGAACCGCCGGTGCGGTTGTTGTCGGTGAACTTGGGGTAGATACCCAGGTATTCGGCGAAGGTCAGGCCGGACAGCATATCGTCCGGCGTCGCGATGAACAGGCCGTCGACATCGCCCGGGGTCAGCCCGACTTCGGCCAGCGCACGTACCGAGGCATGCGCCGCCAGGTCGAGCGATGACAGGCCGGGCGCCTCGCCCATGCCATAGGTGGCGCCGGACACGATCGCGGTTTGTCCGCGCAGGGTTGTTCCATGTTGGGTTGCTAGCATTGGCTTGGCCTTGTAACGGTGGAAGGGACGCTCAGGCGGGATCAAAGACCAGCAGCGGCTGTTCGCCGGCGAAGCTGATCCTGGCCTTGACAGCCATGCCGATCGTGACCTCTTCGGGGGCGATGGACTCCACCCTGCTGAGCAGATGCACGCCCTCCTCGAGCTCGATCACGGCAACGTTATAGTTCGGCGTCGGCGGCCGTTGGCTGATCACGGTGACCGAGTACACCTGGCCGCGCCCGCTCGCCTCGACCCACTCCAGGTCGAGCGCGCCCGTAACCGGCTCAGCCACCCGTGGGTAAAACACGAAGCGGCCATTGTTGCGGCTCCGTTGCAGCATGAAGCGGCCTTCGGACAGGAACCGCTGATAGTCGGGCTCTGGAAGAACAGGCGCCATTTATATCGCTCCTCTGGGCCGGACCGGCGGCTCGATCTGAAAGCCATCGGCCGGCATAGTTTTTAAAGTTGAATGCCGTTCCAAATACTAAACGTCGTTCGGAAAACTTGTCAAGGGCGGTTTTAGCTTCGTTTTTTCAAAGGCGCGAATTCAAGAATATCTTGACGATCTTCTGAACGATGTTTAGATTTACGAACGCAATTCAATTATTCGAAAACATCCGGCCGGCGCCAGCGTCGGTTGGGGCGAGCACAACGAGGCCAACCTTGACCTATCAACTGAACGAAGACCAGGTGCAAATCCAGGATCTGGTGCGCCGCGTGGCGCGCGAAAAGGTCGCGCCGCGCGCGGACCAGATCGACCGCAGCGGCGACTATCCACACGATATGTACGCGCTATTGAAAGAGCTTGGGCTGTTCACGCTGCCATTTCCGGAGCGCTACGGTGGCGCCAACAGCATGCTGTCGTCGTGCATCGCGGTCGAAGAACTCGGCCGGGTCTGCTATAACACGGGCTACCTGCTGGTGGTGCAATGGACCCCGTTCGGCGCCATCCTCGAGGGCGGCACCGAAGAGCAGAAGGAGCGTCAACCATTCCTTAAAAGGTTGGCAGACACCCGCGTCGCGCTGGCGCAGCAGTCGGCCTG
>NZ_BADI01000781.1:0-1893 GCF_000333555.1 Herbaspirillum sp. B65
GCGATCGCTCGCGCATCGCCACCAGCGATGGCAGGACGCTGGTCATTTCCGACAGGTCGCCGCCGGCACAGAAATGGCCGCCGGCGCCGGTCAGGACGATCGCCCTGCAGTCGTCGTCGCGCTGCATCAGCTCATCGAAGGTGGCCAGCAGCGCGCGCCGCATCGGTGCCGAAAAGGCGTTGCGACGTTCCGGATTGTTCATGATGACGATCGCCACGCCGCCCTCGCGGCGGATCTGGACGAGGTCTGCGGTGGCGCTGTCGCCGTGCGGGTTTTGGCTCATACTGGGAATCCTTTCGGTTACTGGCCGGTAAACACGGGGGGACGCTTTTCCATGAAGGCGCGTGCCGCTTCCAGGTGGTCCTGCGACTGGCGCAGGACGGGCTGGTAATCGATTTCCGCCCGCAACGAAGCGTCCATGGTGTCGGCACCGCTCGTCAGAGCCGCTTTCGTCAGCGCCATGCCGAGCGGCGGATTGCGTGCGAGTTCGCGGGCGTAGGCGATCGCCGCCGGCAGCGCAGCGCCGGGCTCCGTCACCTGGTTCGCCAGGCCGATGCGCAGCGCCCGGGTGCCATCGATTTCGTTGGCCAGCGACAGCAGGGCACGCGCCTGCGTCATGCCGATCTTCTTCGGCAGGGTCCAGAAGATGCCGGTATCGGGTACCAGGCCGACGCGCAGGAATGCCGCGCAAAAGCGCGCACTGGCGGCCGCGACGACGTAGTCGCAGGCCGCCACCAGCGACAGCCCGGCGCCGAACGCGACGCCCTCGACGGCGGCCACGACCGGCTTGGGCCCACCGCACAGGTCGCGGACGACCTCGCAGCTTTCGCGCAGGATCTCGCGGCTCTGCAAGATGGTGCGCTGGGTCATCTCCGAAATGTCGGCTCCGGCACAAAAATGGCCGCCCGCGCCCGTCAGCACCAGCGCGCGCGAATCCGGATCGTCCACCATCAGGCGGTGCACGGTGTCGCGCAGTGCGTGGCGCGCGGCACGCCCCATCGCGTTACGGCGCTGGGGCAGGTTGATGGTAACGATCGCGACCGCGCCGTCGCGCGTGACCTGGATCGGTTCTGGGTTGGTGGCGCTCATGGGAACTCCTTTTCAGTCGCCGACGAAGACCGGCGTGCGTTTGTCCATGAAAGCGGTGACCGCTTCCTTGTGGTCGCGGCTGCGGCGCAGGATCGGCTGCAGGTTGACCTCGGTTTCGATCGCCTGGTCGAGACTGGCGATGCCATCGGCCAGCGCAGCCTTCAAGTGCGCCAGCGCCACCGGGGGTAGCGCCGCGTACTGGCGTGCCACCCGCAGCGCCGCCGCGAGCACCTCGCCGGGCGCAGCCGTTTCGTTGGCGAAGCCCATGCCGAGCGCGGCAGTGCCGTCGAACTCGCGCGCACTGAGCATCAGCGCGCGCGCACGGCCGGCACCGACGCGCTGCACGAGACTCCAGTACAGGCCGGTGTCAGGCATCAGGCCGACCTTCACGAAGGCGCTGGCAAAGCGCGCCGCAGTCGATGCCACGACATAATCCGACGCCGCGGCCAGCGACAGCCCGGCGCCCATGGCAGGCCCCTCGACCGCCGCCACGACCGGCTTCGGCCCACGTACCATCAGCTTGAAGATGTCGAGCGGCAGCGCGTTGCGTTCGCGATACTCGAGCACGGTGCGTTGTGCCATTTCCGAGATGTCGCCGCCGGCACAGAAGGCGCCGGCGGCGCCGGTCAGGACGATGGCGCGGCAGGTCTCGTCATGGTGCATCAGCTGGTACAGGCTCTTATACAAGGCCTGGCGCATCTTCAGCGAAAATGCATTGCGGCGCTGCGGGTAGTTCAGCGTGACGACGGCCACGTCGCCCTCGTGCTGCACCAATATGATGTCGTTGTCTGGCTCATGGTTTTC
>NZ_BADI01000780.1:0-1783 GCF_000333555.1 Herbaspirillum sp. B65
GCCCGGAGCCACGCAATTCAGGCGGATGCCGTGCGGTCCCCATTCAACCGCCAGGCTGCGCGTCATCGCCAGCACGCCGGCCTTGGCCGCCGCCGAAGGCACGGTAAAGGCAGAACCGGTAATGGTCGGGGTCGAGACGGTGCTGATCACATTACCTGGCCGGCCCGCCGCAATCCAGCGGTTGCCGGCGGCGATCGTGCAGTACATGCTGCCGTGCAGAACGATATTGAGGATAGCGTCGACCGCACGCGGCGACAGCGTCTCGGTGCGAGAAATGAAGTTGGCCGCCGCATTGTTGAGCAAAACGTCGAGCGGACCGTCCTCCCAGATCTGGTCGAACATCGACTCCACCGACACGGCATCGCGCAGGTCGACCGAGAACGTACTGACCCGGGCGCCCGGAACCGCGTCGCGGAATTCGTCGGCGGTGGCTTCCAGGACATCCGTGCGCCGTCCGCAAATCGTGAGTTCGGCGCCGAGTTCGAGGTAGCGCCGACCGATGGACTTGCCAAGACCGGTGCCGCCACCGGTGATCAGGACCTTCTTGTTCTTGAGTAGTTCGGGCTGAAACACGATGCTCCCATTCGCTTTGGTTAATTCCCGGTGAAGACCGGGTTGCGTTTTTCCATGAAGGCGGCAACCGCTTCCGCGTGATCGTGCGTCTGGCGGGTCAACGGGTTCAGATCGGTCTCCAGGCGACAGGCATCCTCGATGCTGTTGCCACCGTTAACCAGGCTCGCCTTGAGCAGCGCCATGGTCACCGGCGGAAACTGGCTCAGCTGACGGGCGCGCTCGATGGCTGCTGCCAACACATCGCCGCCGGCGGCCGTGTCATCGAACAAGCCGATGCGGGCGGCCTCCAGGCCATCGAACGACGCACCGCTCAACATCAGCTCGCGAGCCTTGGCACCGCCCACCTTGCGCGGCAGCGTCCAGAGCAGTCCGGTGTCGGGCATGAGGCCGACCTTGACGAAGGCGCAGGCCAGCTTGCTCGACAGCGCACCGACCACGATGTCGCAGGCAGCGGCAAGCGACATGCCGGCGCCAATGCAATTGCCTTCGACCGCGGCCACGACAGGCTTGGGTCCGGTATAAATGGCGCGGAACACGTTCGCACCGAGCGCGATCCGCTCGCGCATCGCCACCAGCGATGGCAGGACGCTGGTCATTTCCGACAGGTCGCCGCCGGCACAGAAATGGCCGCCGGCGCCGGTCAGGACGATCGCCCTGCAGTCGTCGTCGCGCTGCATCAGCTCATCGAAGGTGGCCAGCAGCGCGCGCCGCATCGGTGCCGATTGTGAACAGGAGCCAGTCCCGTGATTGCGATTTATTCCCGTATTGCGGGAATTGTGACGCAACATCATTGCCCACTTTTATCTGCTTCGGTCCGTCGCTTGTCGCGCGGCCAGCAGGCGGGTTATGGCACGGGCTTGCCGCGCCTCTGGCGCAATACGGAAGCGGCCGGTCATCTGCGCAGGCGCCCGACGTTCCAGATTTGAACAGGCAAAACACCATCATGAATGCACCCTTGAAAACAGCCGCTTCGGAACCGACGAAGCAGACGCTGGATATCTTGAAGACCCTCATCGGTTTCAACACCATCAGTCGCGAGTCCAACCTGGGCCTGATCGAATGGGTCCGCGATTACCTTGAGCGCTACGGCGCCACCACCCGCCTCNACTACGATGCCCAACGTCGCAAGGCCAACCCTGTTGCCACGCTCGGCGATGCCGGTCCCGGGCGCTTTGGTACGGTCTTCTCCGGNCATACCGACGTGGTGCCG
>NZ_BADI01000779.1:0-272 GCF_000333555.1 Herbaspirillum sp. B65
TCCAACTATGGTCGATCTGCAAACGAGAAGGCGGAAGCCACTTCTGAATTTTTAAAAGGAGCGGGCGCAGCTACATCAGGTTGTATGTTCATCGTTTGCGCCGGTGCGAACCACAGTTTCGGCGGTGGATGGAAGGGTACGTCCGTAGAGGTTGGGGTGGGCAGCGGATTTTCTGCGGGTACTGGTGCTGCGGTTGAGGTGGTAGCGCCGGTTAAGAAGTTTTGAAAAGGTATGAGTTACTTTTAAGTGTTGAGGGAAAACTATGGAGTTTG
>NZ_BADI01000778.1:0-4118 GCF_000333555.1 Herbaspirillum sp. B65
GGGGGTTCATATTGGCCCTTGGGTTCCAGCCCCAAGGCCATCTGTCCGTACATGGTGCCGACGGTGTCCCAGTTCATGCTGATGTGACGACCGACGGCATTGGCATCGCGCCAGGCACGCTGCACCGGATGCGACACATCGAGGCCCTGGCCGCCAGTGGAAGCATTGAGCGCCTCGGTGGCGCGAATGGCCAGCGATACCGCAAAGGCCTGGCCGCGCCGGCTGGTGATGCGTTCTTCCACCGTCACCTGCTCACCCTGGCGCACCGTGGCTTCGCGCTCCTGCAGGTCGGCCAGCAGAATCTTGCGGGCGGCATCGACCGCGGCTGCGGCTTCGGCCACTCTCAGCTGGATGGTGGGAAACTCGGCCATCCGATTCTGACCACCGGCCACGGCGCCACGCGTGATGCGACGGCTGGTCCGCTCCAGGTAATCTTCCAGCGCCCCCTGGGCCGCGCCCACCGCCACCGAGGCCAGGCAGGAAGGAATCACCGACAACATCGGGATGGCGTAGTCGGAATCGGTCCCGTACAGTTGCGCTCCCGGCGTCTGGCCGCAGGTGGTTTCGGAAAACAGCAAGCTGCGATGGGCGGGCACGAACACACGGTCCAGCACCAGCGTCTTGCTGCCGGTACCGGCCAGGCCGATCACATGCCAGGTATCCTCGATGCGATAGTCGCTCTGCGGCACCAGCAGGAAGGCCGGGGCTGGTGTGGTGCGCGCTGCTTGCGGCGGCAGGATGGCCGCACACAGCGACCACTGGGCGCATTCGCAACCGCTGGCGAAACTCCAGCGCCCACTCAAGAGATAGCCGCCCTCCACTGCCTCGGGCTGGCAGGCCGGCGCATAGGAGCCGCAGACCAGGGCATCGGGATTGGCATCCCAGATATCGTGCTGGGCCTGCTGCGGAAAGGACGCCACCAGCCACTGGTGCGCCGCCAGCAAGCCGGCCACCCAGGCGGTCGAGGCACACCAGCCGGCCAGGATCATGTTCATGTCGACCAGCGTGGAAAAACCCACCTGGGCGCCACCGAAAGCCTGCGGCTTGACCAGGTCGAAGTAGCCGATTGCACGCAGGGCCTCGATGGACGCCGCTGGCACCGTGCGGGCTTGTTCCACGGCTGCGGCACCGGCCTGCAAGCCGGCCCGCAAGGTCGCCAGCCGGGTGCGCAGCGATTGCTTGTCGTAGTGATGGGCTGCGCTGGCCGCGATGGCAGTGGCGCCAGGGGAGGCCTGTTCTTCAACGATCATGATGTCTTCTCCAATGCCTTAGAAAGAGGGAATGAACCAAAGGAAACAAAACAAACGCAGGGATGCGACCACACCGGATGCGAGACAGGACATCCGATCCGATTCGCCCCGACAAACCCGTGTTCAGCGATAACCGGCGTTGCAATACAGCAGTGGACGGATCTCGTCGGCGGTCGCGGCCGGCTCGGCCTGGATCACGTCGATCACATTGCCGATCACGATCAGGTGCGAGCCATAGGGAAAGACCGCCGTCTTGCCGCACACCATATTGGCCTGGGCCGCTTCGAGCAGGTCGACACCGACCGTATGAGTCGCCCAGCGACCCACGGCAAAACGCTCCTGGGAAGACAAGGCGCCGCTGAAGGCGCTGGAGACAGCGACCTGGTCATGCCGCAAGACATTGATGCAGAAATGGCGCGCCGAGATCAGGATGTCGGCCAGGTAAGTGGACCGGTTCACGCACGCCAGCAAGGCCGGTGGATCCATGGAGAGGGAACTGACGGCGGTCATCGTCATGCCATGACGACGCTGGCCATCGGTGGCCGTCACCACGGTGACGGTAGAACTCATGCGGCGCATTGCCTGGCGGAATGCATCGGTCACGAACTCCTGCGGCGAGGCGAGGACGCTCATGTTGTCTCCTTCTGTTGTTTTGGATGATTATTTTTTTATGGATTATATTTGCATTTGCAAATATTGCTAATGCAATTTATGTGAATGAAAGCGTCACCCTGATAGAATTCGCCAATCCCGACCCTGTCGTTCTGGAATTCCATCGTGCACAAGCTGACCAGTTCTTTTCCGTATCTGTTGAATCGTGTAGGGGTGCGCATGGGGGAGCTGTTCTCCCGCCGCATCGCCCCTTATGGGGTGACCTTGCCCATGTATCGCGTCATGGCCGTATTAATGGAGTTTCCCGGCAAGAGCCTGGGCGAGTTGTGCAGCATGACCACGGTCGAGTTGTCGACGCTGTCGCGGCTGATCGGCACGATGGAAAACAAGGGATTGGTGTCGCGCCGACGCCAGGAGAACAATGCGCGCACCGTGGAAATCTACCTGACCGACGAAGGCCAGACCATGCTGGCCGAACTCATGCCCATCGCCAAGCATTACGAGGATGTGGCCACTGGCGGCATGTCGGCCGCGCAGATCAAGGCCCTGAAAAAGACCTTGTCGGAGATCTTCGTGCGGCTCGATGCCATCGAAGAAGAAATGAGCGAGCCGCAGCAGGACTGATCGCTGCAGGATACAAAAAAGCCTGCTTGCGCAGGCTTTCGGGGGAAAGAACCTTACTACCTCGACACAGCAGGATCACACCAGCGAATCGTCGTAACCACCGCTATCGTCCAGGTCGAAATTGCTCAGATCGGCCAGGTCGCTGCTTGAACCGAAGTTGTCGCTGTTGTCACTGGCGTTGCTGTTATCGCTGAAGCGATCATTGCCGGCCAAGTTGGACTTGTTGTCACCATCGCTGCCGTAGTAATTGTTGACGGTAGTGTTCTCGATGTTTTCCACCGGCGCGCTCAAGCCGTTCTGATGCGCCCACCCGGAACCGCTCCCGCCGTTGAACAGGTGTTCGATCCCCTGGAACAGGAAGGCGCCACCCGCCACCCCGGCTGCCGTGGCGGCGACGCTGCCCAGCACGCTGCCCATGCCGCCGCCGAAGAATCCTGAAGATGGTGCCGGTGCCGGGGCCGCAGCCACGGGGGCAGCAGGCGCATAGGCCGGGTTATAAGCCGGGTTGTAGGCCGGCGCCGCTGCCGCAGGTGCCACGGCAGGCCGGGCCGCTGCCGCAGGCGCATTGCCCCAGGCATTGCCATCGAGAAATCCCGAAGACCGGCCAGCGCCAGCCTGCAGGCTCTGGACCTGGCTTTGCAACTGGGCCACCTGCGCCTGCGAAGTCTTGAGCGCCTGCTCCATCAGCAAGGCGCGCTGCACCAGCAGGTAGGCCGCATCAGGCTGCTGCGCCACGGCCGCGGCGATCATCGCCTCGGCCTGGGCATCCTTGGCAATGCCGCGGACCTGGGTCAGTTGATTGAGAAAATCCTGAAGGGCTTGTGTTTCTTGCGGACTCATGATGCTTGCTCCCAACGAGTGTAGACACAACGTGCACGATGACAGCAGGAAAGTTCCCTACTGCAGACAAGTCCATTATGCGCGCACTCCTTCATATGATTTGTGTCCAGGGTGAGCATTTGGAAACAGCTTGTAACAAGAACCCGCCCCGGATGCGGCTTGCAGGCCGATCGGCCTTGACCTGTCTATTTACCCACCATCACCGGCAAGCCCAGCACTTCACGCAACTCGGCGCGGGCTGCCTCGAAGGCGCGGCGGAAGTCGTCCTGCTGCTGCAGACGCGCGGCAATGAGGGTCCCCGCGATGCGACCGGCTTCGACATCGGAGCGATAGTGGACGCCGGCCACCACGCGGTTGTTGGCGTATTCCAGGCCGCGCGCCATGATCTCGGCGCGTTTTTCCGGGACCATGTTGGCCAGCACGATGGCCGTCAAGGTGCCATTGGTGGCATGGCCCGAGGGATAGGAACCGGAATGCGAGAGCTTGGTGGCCGGTTTGACCAGGTCGCTGTAGTCATAGGGACGCGGACGTTTCCAGACATTCTTGTAGGGATCGACTACCGCCCCCTCGGTCGCCCCCACCCGTTGGAAGAAGGCATCGGTGAGCGGCAGCTTGTCCTTGACGAAGCGCTCCCCCATGACATCGCCGAAGCGCCACACGTTTTCCACGCTGTCGGCCTGGGCGCGGGCCACCATGGCCGGGGTGCGGGTCACCTGCAGGCTCAGTATCTCGGCCAGTTCGGCCTGCATCTGCGGCGAGTTGTTGGCCGGCGGCGGGGCCAGCAGGGTGAGC
>NZ_BADI01000777.1:0-116 GCF_000333555.1 Herbaspirillum sp. B65
AGCTATGACCATCAGTTTTCTTACAACGCCAAGATTTCGCAGGCGGTCACCCTCTATTCCATCATCAGGATCGCCAGTGCATCGACGTATCTGAAAACACCTTCAGGAGAAAAATG
>NZ_BADI01000776.1:0-1810 GCF_000333555.1 Herbaspirillum sp. B65
GCGTGAGCCCTCCTGGGTTTCCATCACATCGGGATCGTTGGCGGCCTGCGCCAGAACTTGATCGATTTGGGCTGACATGTCATGTCTCCTGGTTGTTGAGAGATCCGTCCGGTCGGGTGGACCAGCGGGTCGGTCGGTTCATTCGGTACGCAATGCCGCCGGCAGGTGATGCAGGAAAAGCCGTCATGTGTTGCCTGTGCTGCAACCCTTCCCGGCCCGTGGGGCAAGGCTTTGGTGGCGCAGCAGGCTTAAATGTACGGTCTTCCAGCCGTGTGGACGACGAATTTTATCAGGGAATTTTCAATTTTCAAATTACGATAATCGATTTCATAATACGAAAATATGCTGCAAAGCGGCATGGATAGCGGCTTCCAGGGCCTCGTATTTTTACTATATCGCCTTGGGAATGGGGTTTTCTTTCCCTGTTTGCAATGCCGCAAATACCTTCAGAACGGCTTTGGAATGCAGTTTTTGCCCGCATGAAGTGAATAAAAAGACATGCCAAAAAGAAAAGACTTAAAGGCAATCAATGAGATCAATGGAATGCGGATGGCAAAACGCCCCGGGCGGTAGACGGGGCGTTATTTTCATTTATTGCTATATATAAATGAATGAACCTTCAGATCGCGATATTTCCCAGGGTACTGGCGCGATAAGCTGCGACAAAGGTATCGAAGTCCCCTTCCTGGGTGCGTTCGATGTCGCGCTGGGCTGCCAGCGAAGCCTGGGCCATGGCGTCGAACTCGGCGCTGCGCTCCGCCGCAGTAATGCGCCAGCTCTGGAGGCGGCTGGCAGGGCCAGTCAGGAATTTCCCGATGTGATCCAGACTGGCCCTGCTGTACAACGTGTACTGCAAGTATGTCGTTGATTCAGCCGTGTCCAAGGATTTCCCCCAAGCATGAATTTCCCCAGCATCGTCATGATCGACCCCAGCCAGGAAGCTGCCGAGCTGGCCCGATTCGCCTTGTGGCGGGCGGGTCTGCATTGCGTCTTTCGCGCTTGCCCGGACATGGCCACAGCGCGCCGCTGCCTGTTGCAGGGCCGGCGCAGCGGCGATGTTGAGCCACCCAGCCTGATCCTGCTGGAGTCCGAGATGGATTGTGGCGATGGCCTCGAGCTGTTGCGGGAGTTGCGCGCCAGCAAGCATCTGGCCAATGCGCCGGTGGTAGTCTTTCCTTCCCACGACCTGGAGGGCGAACGCGAAGCCCTGGCCGCCGGCGCCAGCCAATATCTGCCCAAGCCGATCGATGGTGAACACTATGCGCGCTGCGTGGTAGAGATCGTGGAGCGCTGGTGTGACGTGGCGCAGGCCGCAGCGCCCTTGCCGGAAGGTGTGGTGCGCGAGGCCGCCCGTTAGTTCGTTGGCTCGTTAGCGCCGGGTCTTGATCTTGGGTGTGGGCAGGGCGGTCTTGTACTTGATCTGCTTTAACGCAAAGCTGGAGCGGATGTTCTTGATGCCGGGGATCTTGGTCAGGTGATCGACAATGAAATGTTCCAGCGTCAGCAGGTCCGGCACCACGATGCGCAGCAGGTAATCTTCATCGCCGGTCATCAGGTACACTTCCATGACTTCATCGAAGGCGCTCACGGCAGTTTCGAACTGGGCCAGTGCTTCGGCGCCCTGGCGCTCCAGGATCACCTTGACGAAAACGTTCACCTTCAGGCCCAGCAGGTGCGGATCGGCCAGCGCCACATAGCGCGAGATGATGCCTTCCGATTCCAGACGCTTCACCCGCGCCAAGGTCGGCGAGGGGGACAGGTTGATGCGGCTGGCCAGCTCCAGATTGCTGATCGAACTGTTCTCTGAAGG
>NZ_BADI01000775.1:0-61043 GCF_000333555.1 Herbaspirillum sp. B65
GCCCTTTCCTTTTCCTGCTTTTACTTTTTATTCCTTGGCCGTCACTGCCGGCACAACCGGCCCCTGCGCCTGCTGCTTCAACTTGTAAGCCAGCACCAGCAGGATAATGCCCAGCACGATCATGGGCACCGACAGCATCTGTCCGGCCGAGATGGTGATGCCGCCGAAGTGCACTTCATAGTCCGGCACGCGGAAATACTCGGTGAAGAAGCGCGCGCAGCCGTACAGCAGCGAGAACATGGCCGCCACCGCCATGCGCGGGCGGGCGTGGCGCGCGTAGATCCACAGGATGATGAACAGCAGGATGCCATCGACCAGCATCTGGTAGATCGGCGAGGGATGGCGCGGGATGTTGTCCACATTGGGCCAGATCATGGCCCAGGGCAGCGAAGGATCGGCCGGACGGCCCGGCAGTTCGGCATTGATGAAGTTGCCCAGGCGGCCGGCTGCATAGCCCAGCGGCACCAGCGGGGCGATGAAATCCATGATGTCCATCAGGTTGCGTCCGCGCTTGCGCCCCCACAGGTACATCGCCAGCAATACCCCGAGGAAGCCGCCATGGAAGGACATGCCACCCTTCCAGACCGCGATCATGTCAGCCGGATGGGCGAAATAATAGGCCGGGTTGTAGAACAGGATCTCGCCCAGCCGCCCGCCCAAGACGACCCCGAGCACGCCATAGAAGAGCATGTCGTCCAGGTCTTCCTTCTTCCAGCCCACCGCGGCGATATGGGGTTGCTTGATGCGCAGGCGGCCCACGGCGATGAATTGGGCGAACGCCAGCAGGTACATGAGGCCGTACCAGTGGACGGCCAGTGGCCCGATGTGGAAGGCAACCGGGTCGGGCATGGGATGAACGAGCATGAGTTTGATCTTTCTGTTGTTGGGCGGAACGGCGGTTGGAACGCGGCCGACGGCGCAAGTTCGCCGGCTCCGGTTCCCAGGCGGCGGGATCAGTCCGGGGCGTCCAGCAATTCCAGCAGCGCACGCAACACGCCAGAGGGGTTGTCACGACGCCAGGCCAGGCCGGTCTGGATGGACGGTGCCGCGTCCGAGAGCCGGCGATAGTCCACGCCCGGGCGTTTCAGATTCGACACGGATTGTGGCACAAGCGCCATTCCCATGCCAGCCGACACCAGGCCGACGATGGTCTGCATCTGGATCGCTTCCTGGCCGATGTGAGGCGTCACCCCGGCATCGCGAAAGCAGGACAGGATGGTGTCATGGAAGGCCGGGGCGATGCGGCGCGGGAAGATGATCAGCGGCAGCTCGCGCAGGCTCTTCAAGGAGACCGGCCCGCGTTTCCTGACGGCGCCTTCGGGCAGGGCGGCAATCAGTGGCTCCGACAGCACCGGCCGCACATCCAGCAGCGCGGCGGCTTTTTCCGGCAGCGGCGGCAACAGCAGGCCGGCGTCGATCTTGCCCTGGACCAGGTCGTCGAGCTGGATATCGGTGGTGGCTTCGCGCAATTCGATCTGTACCTGCGGATAACGCGCCCGAAAGCGCTGTAGTAGTGGGGGCAGGATGCTGTAGTCGGCGCTGGATATGAAGGAAAGTGACAAGAGCCCCGAGGCCCCGCTGGCGGCGCGCCGAGCCAGGTCGGGCAGGGCGGCGGCCTGTTGCAGGATGCGTTGCACCTCGGGCAGCAATGCGGCGCCGGCCGGGGTCAACGCGACGCTGCGCTTGGTGCGCTGGAACAGTGGTGTACCCAGTTGCTCTTCCAGCGCGGCGATGGTCTGCGACAGCGGCGGCTGGGTCATGTGCAGGCGGGCAGCGGCGCGGCCGAAATGCTTTTCCTCGGCCACGGCGGCGAAGTAGCGTAGCTGGCGCAGTTCCAGGCGGGGATGGTCGGACATGGACTGATAGCAGATCCGAATGAGTCGGGCGTCCATGATATCCCCGGCATTGGCCAGCGGCAAGACAGGGGGGGGCATGAGTTATTTCCCTCATGGAATTTGATCTATGACAGATATACGCCACGGCAGATAGGGGGGCGCACGGCAAGCCGGGTAGAATAGCCCCGCCTGTGAAGCGCCTTGAGAATGCTGCCGCAGGCCAGTCCGTTCACCGCTTGCTGAGGAGCCCCTAATGAAATACCTGTTGTTGATCGCCACCCTGGTGGCCGGATCGGCCATGTCGACCCAAGCCATGGCCAATGAGCAGTTGGCCAAATCCAAGAATTGCATGGCCTGCCACTCGGTGGATGCCAAGATCGTCGGCCCCGCCTACAAGGAAGTGGCCAAGAAGTATGCCGGCCAGAAGGATGCCGAAGCCAAGCTGGTCAAGAAGGTGCTCGAAGGCGGCAGCGGCAGCTGGGGTGCGGTAGCCATGCCGGCCAACAAGGGCCAGGTGACCGAGGCCGAGGCTCATCAGTTGGTGAAGTGGATCCTGAGCCTGAAGTGAGAATTCATCACATGGATTGAACAAGGAGACTGCGGTCTCCTTTTTTATTTTTTCCTTCCTCTCTTTTGCGACACGCGCCGACCGGCGGAAATCAAAGATTGAATCGATGTAATCGTTCGATTACAATCAACGCATGTAGCATGTATATCGCGCGCCCGCTTCCCCAATTTCTCGACTGGCTTCAAGGCATCCAGGACGATGCAAGCCGAGCCGTCATCTCCGCAAGGATCCAGCGGCTCGAGCGTGGATTGATCGGTGATGCCCAATCCGTTGGAGATGGTGTGTCCGAGTTGCGTATCCATTTCGGCTCGGGCTGGCGAGTGTATTACACCCAACGCGGCAGGCATATCATCATCCTGCTGGCTGGAGGTTCGAAAAGAACGCAGGCGAGTGATATCAGGCGTGCCAAAGCATTGGCCGCATTGCTTGATTAACAGAGGGAAGAAAAATGACCAAACGTATAAAAATTGCAGATCTACCGGACTTCGACGCTGCTCCGTTCCTTGACAGCGAAGAGGCCATTGCTGCCTACCTGACCGATATCCTCGCTGCCAATGATGCCGGCCTGCTGGCAGCAGCGCTCGGCGATATCGCCCGTGCCCGCGGCATGAGCGAAATTGCACAGGCAGCGGGGATTACCCGCGAGGCACTCTACAAGGCACTGCGTCCTGGTAGTGCGCCTCGCTTCGATACCGTCAATCGTGTGTGCGCAGCGCTAGGGGTCAGACTTGTGGCTCAGCCGATGGGGAACTGAGCGCCGCGCAGATCTACCTCCTGCTGGCGCGAGGTTTATTTCAACCACCCCTTGATCCGCCCACTCAACACCTCGCAACTGATCCCATACCGATCATGCAAGGTCGGCAGCGCCCCCGCATCGAGGAAGGCATCCGGCAAGCCCGCCATCTGGAAGCCGCTCGGCTGCACGCGGTGGCGCATCAGGGTGGTGGCGACGATCTCGCCCAGGCCGCCGATGACCGAATGGTTCTCGGCCACCACCACCAGGCGATTTTTCTTCCTGACCTGCTCGACCACCGTGGCTTCGTCGAAGGGCTTGATGGTCGGGCAGTGCAGCACGCCCACGCTGATGTTGTCAGCCTCCAGCGCCTTGGCTACTTCCAGCGCGCGCATGGTCATGAAGCCACTGGAGATGATGAGCACATCATTGCCGTCGCGGATTTCCTTGGCACGGCCCAACTCGAACCGGTAGTCGTATTCATCCAGTACCAGCGGCACGTTGCCGCGCGCCAGGCGCATGTAGACCGGACCCTGGTGCGCCGCGATCTGCGGCACCGCCTGTTCCAGGTCCAGCGCATCGCAGGGGTCGACGATGGTCATGCCCGGAATGGCGCGCATCATGGCCAGGTCTTCGGTGGCTTGGTGGCTGGGGCCGTAGCCGGTGGTCAGGCCGGGCAGGGCGCAGCAGATCTTCACGTTCAGGTTTTCTTCGGCGATCACCTGGTGGATGAAGTCGTAGGCGCGACGGGTGGCGAAGACTGCATAGGTGGTGGCGAAGGGCACCAGGCCTTCCTTGGCCATGCCGCCGGCGGTGGCCATCAACAACTGCTCGGCCATGCCCATCTGGAAGAAGCGCTCGGGATAGGCTTTCTGGAACAGGTGCAGGTCAGTGTACTTGGCCAGATCGGCGGTCAGGCCCACGATCTCGGGACGGTCGGCGGCGTATTCCACCAGTGCCTTGCCGAACGGCGCCGCTTGCACGCGCTGCCCCTCGGCGGCGATGGAGGCGATCATGGCCGAGGTGGTCAGGCGCGGTTTCTTTTCTGCGACGGTGTTCATGCTTGGCTTCCTTGTTGATAAGACTGGTCGAGGATGGAGAGCGCCTGTTGCCATTCGGGCGGATCGACACGGATGAAGTGGTTCTTCTCGCGCTGCTCCAGGAAGGGCACGCCCTTGCCCATCAAGGTATCGAACAGGATCACGCGCGGCTTGGTTTCCTTCAGGTTGCGCGCATGGTCGAAGGCTTGCACCACGGCCGCCAGGTCATTGCCATCGACCCGTTGCACATGCCAGCCGAAGGCCGCCCATTTGTCGGCCAGCGGTTCGAAGCCCATCACCTTGCTGGAAGGACCATCGGCCTGCTGGTTGTTGATATCGACCAGGCAGATCAGGTTGCCCAACTGGTGGTGCGCCGCGCCCATGGCCGCTTCCCAGGTCGAGCCTTCATCCAGCTCGCCATCGGACATGGAGTTGTAGACGAAGGCCGGATTGTTGTTGTAGCGCAGGCCCAGCGCCATGCCCACGCCGATGGCCAGGCCCTGGCCCAGCGAGCCACCGGAAATTTCCATGCCCGGCGTATAGGTGGCCATGCCCGACATGGGCAGGCGGCTGTCATCGCTGCCATAGCTTTCCAGTTCTTCGTCGGGGACGATGCCGGCCTCGATCAGGGCTGCATACAAGGCGATGGCATAGTGACCGTGCGAGAGCAGGAAGCGGTCACGTCCACTCCACTCCGGGTCGTCCGGGCGCAGGCTCATGGCGTGCTTGTAGGCCACCGCCAGCACGTCGGCCCAGCCCAGGGCCTGGCCGATGTAACCCTGGCCCTGGACCTCGCCCATGCGCACGGCATTGCGGCGGATGCGGTATGCGCTGGCGCGCAGGTTTGCCAAATTGTCAGACATTGCGAATCCTTGCTAGATGAATGAATGCGTAAAAATCACAGGAAACCGATGGAGAACCAGGGCACGAAGGCCACGATCAACAGGCCCAGCACCAGCGCACCGAGATACGGCCAGATGCGCTTGACTGCCACGTCTGGATGCACGCGGCCGATGGTGCAGGCGGCGTAGTAACCCAGGCCGAAGGGTGGCGCGAACAGGCCCACGCCCATGGACAGGATGATGACCATGGCGTAGTGCACCTCATGCACGCCGATGGCCTTGGCCACCGGGAACAGCAGCGGCGCAAACAGCACCATGGCAGGGATGCCTTCCAGCACGCTGCCCAGCACCACGAAGGCGGCAATCGAGACCAGCAGGAAGCCGTACTTGCCGCCCGGTACGCTGGTCATGGCCTGGGCCAATGCGTGCGAGAAGCCCGACTGCGTCAGTGCCCACGACATGCCGGTGGCCGTGCCGATGATGAACAGGATGGCGCCCGACAAGGCGGCGGTGTCGACCAGCATCGGATAGAGCCGCTTCCAGTCGAATTGGCGATAGACCAAGAGACCCGCCACCACCGAATAGGCGATGCCGATGGTGGAGACTTCGGTGGCCGTGGCGACACCCTCGACCACGGCAGTGCGGATGAGGATCGGCAGCAGCAGCGCCGGCAGGGCGATGATCATGGTACGCAGCACCACGCGGCCGGGGGCGCGCTGGATGCCTTCCATGATCTCGGCACTGCGCCAGCGCGCCAGCATGGCCAGCAGCACGGCCAGCACGATGCCCGGCATGATGCCGCCGGTAAAGAGCGCCGCAATCGACACGCCCGCCACCGAGCCGATGGTGATCAACACCAGTGACGGCGGGATGGTCTCGGCCATGGCGCCCGAAGCGGCCAGCAGCGAGATCAGCTCACCCTCGTGATTGCCACGGCGCTTCATCTCCGGCAGCAGCACCGGGGCGACCGCCGCCATGTCGGCGGTCTTGGCACCGGAGATGCCCGAAACCAGCAGCATTGCACCCAGCAGCACGTAGTTCAGGCCGCCGCGCACGTGGCCCAAGAGCGAAGCCAGGAAGTCCACCATGGCCTTGGCCATGCCAGTCATTTCCACCAGGTGGCCCAGCAGGATGAACAGTGGCACCGCCAACAGGATCAACGAAGACATGCCTTCATCGAAGCGCCCGGCCACCACTGCCAGCGGGCTGCTGGTCACGGTCAGCATGAAGGCCACCGTGGCCAGGCCGAAGCAGAAGGCGATGGGAATGCCCAGCAGCACCGACACCGCCAGCACCAGGCCGAAGAACACCACCAGGTTCCAGTTGCCGATCGCTTGCAGCCAGTCCGAACCGAAGTACATGGCGGCCGCCACGACCGCCAGCAAGACCAGTACGCCCACCAGGTCCACCAGCTTCTGGCGCGAGATGCGCAACAGCGACAGCACGATCATCAGCGCCGCGCCGACGCCCACGGCGGCGGCCCGCACGGTATTGGGCCAGCCCAGTGCCGGGGTCTGCACGAACATTTCATCTTCGGCGTATTCCCACATCGGGTGGATCAGGATCAGCAGCATCACGCAGGGCGCAATGATGGCCAGTGCTTCGGCCCACGCTTTGCCACGTTCGCTCATGAAGCCCACCAGCACCGTGGTGCGCATGTGGGTGCCGCGCCGCAGGGCCACGGCAGCGCCCAGGTTGGCCAGCCACAGGAAGAGAATGGAGGCCAGTTCATCGGCCCAAGGAATGGGACTGTTGAAGATGAAGCGCATGATCACGCCCGCCAGCAGCACTGCCACCTCACCCACCACCAATGCCGCGGCGGGGATTTCGATGGCCAGGCCCAGCCAGTGTTCAAGACGCGCAGCCAGCGAGCGTTCGTCCATCACCGGCTGCTCCAGCGACAGGGCGCTCATCCCAGGCTCCCAACGGCGTTTTGCAGCAGCTTCCAGGCATCGTCACCGAACTTGGCGCGCATGTCCTTGTAGAAGTTGGCCTGGGCCAGGGCTTGTTTGAAGGACGCCTTGTCGGCTTCGATGATCTGCAAGCCCTTGCCCTGCAACTCATTGCGGGCGAAGCCGGCCAGCGCGGCGATGTCGGCGCGCTCATCGGTGGCGGCCTGGTCCAGTTCGCGGCGCACGATTTCCTGGATGTCCTTGGGCAGCTTTTCGAAGGCACGACGGTTGCCCAGGATCCAGTAGGCATCCCACACGTGGTTGGAGATGGTGCAGTACTTCTGCACTTCGTACAGGCGCGCAGTGCTGATGATGGCCAGCGGGTTTTCCTGGCCTTCGACCAGTCTGGTCTGCAGCGACGAATAGACTTCGTTGAAGTTGATCGGGGTCGGGCTGGCGCCCAGTGCGGTAAACAGCGAGGTCAGCATGGGTGCGGCCGGCACGCGCAGCTTCAAGCCCTTCAGATCGGCTGCCGTCTTGATCGGCTTGGTCGAGGTGGTGATCTGGCGGAAGCCGTTGTCCCAGGGTTTGGACATGGTCAACAGGCCCACCTTTTCGATCTGTGCTCGCACGTAGGCACCCAGGGCGCCATCCATGGCTTGCCAGACTTCCTTGTAGTCATGGAAGGCGAAACCGGTGTTGACGATGCCGGCCGCCGGTACCAGGGTCGACAGCACCACGCTGGCCTGGTTGAAGAACTCCACGCCGCCATTGCGGATCTGCGACATCAGGTCGGTATCCGAACCCAACTGGTTGGCCGGGAACAGCTTGATGTCCAGACGACCATTGGTGGCTTCGCGGATGCGGTCGATGGCTTGCTGCGCACGCTTGTTGACCGGGTGCGACGGATCCTGGCCGGTGGCGAACTTGTAGTTGAACTCGGCCGCGTTGGCCGGACGGCTCATGATGGAAAACAGCGGCAGTGCGGCGCCGACAGCACCGGCCTTGAGCAGTTGGCGGCGGCTCAGGGTGGTCTTGCCGGGTTTGCTGTGGTCTTGGGTCATGTCAGGTCTCCTGTTTGTTCTGATGTCGGAAAGATGCCGGTCAGGCCGGCGCGGGCATTAAGCTGCGTTTAATGAATCAGCATTCCACCATTCACGTCCAGTGTAATGCCGGTGCAATACTGCGACAGCTCGCTGCCCAGGAAAACGCAGGCGCCGCCAATGTCATCGGCCCGGCCCAGGCGGGCCAGGGGGATGGTCTCGGCGATCTCGGCCTTCTTTTCTTCGGTCAGCTTGCCCTTGATGATGTCGGTGCCGATCAGGCCGGGGGTGATGCTGTTGACGCGGATGCCTTCCGGGCCGAACTCGCGCGCCATGGCACGGGCCAGGCCCAGCACGCCAGCCTTGGCCGCCGAGTAGTGCGGACCACCGAGGATGCCGCCGCCGCGCTGGGCCGACACCGAAGAGATGCAGATGATGGAACCGCTCTGCTGCTGGCGCATGGCCGGCAGCACCGCCTGCGACATGTAGAGCGTGCCGCGCAGGCTCACATCCAGGATGCGGTCGTAGTCGGCACCGGTGATTTCCAGTGTCTTGACCGGCTGCGTGATACCGGCATTGTTGACCAGGATGTCGATGCGGCCGAACTGTTTGAGGGCGGCCGCGATGGCAGCTTCGCAGGAAGCCTTGTCGGTGACGTCGGCCACTAGGCCCAGATGCTGGCTGCCGATGCGTGCCGCCGCCGCAGCCGGTTCGGCCTGGGCCAGATCCAGCACCACCACGCGGGCGCCTTGCTCGGCCATCAGGCGCGCCGTGGCATAACCCAGACCGTTGATTCCTGCACCGCCGGTGATGACGGCAACCTTGTCCTTGAGCAGCATGTCGTGTTCTCCAGATGTTTGCGTTGATATGCGGAACAGCAGGAGACAGAGCAGACGCGCAGGTGCGCAGATGCTGCCGTGCAGCAGGCAGGGCAGATGAGCATGTCTCCGTTTTTGTTCTGATGCGCATGGTCGAACATCCCTCGCCTGACGACAAGCGAAGTCTCGTCATGTTAAAGTGACGGATTATCATCTTAGCTGGATCGCCCATCCATGGCCGTTCTTCCGCCCCTGCCCAATCTCCAGGCCTTCGAAGCGGTGGCCCGGCGCAAGAGTTTTGCGCTGGCCGCGGCCGAACTGCATCTGACAGCCTCGGCGGTGAGCCACCAGGTGGCGCGGCTGGAATCCTACCTGGGCATTCGGCTGTTTGAACGCAGCGCCCATGGGGTGCGCATCACCACGGCCGGGGAGAGTTACCTGGCCCGCATCCAGGGGGCGATCTCGGCCATCACGGCGGCCTCCGTGGACGTGCGCCAGGGGGTGAACAACACGCTCTACATCCATAGCGCCCCCAGCATTGCCAGCCTGTGGCTGATGGCGCGCCTCAATGATTTTGCGCGCAGCTATCCGGCCATCACCTTCAATCTGTCGGCGGCGCATTCGCAAAGCAATTTTGAACTGGGCGAGGTGGATATCGACATCCGCTATGGCATCCCCAACTGGCCGGGGCTGGTGGTGGAGCCCTTGTTCGAGGAGCGCATCGTGCCGCTGGCCAGCCCCGCCTTCATCCGTGAAAACAAGCTCAGGAAGCCGGCTGACCTGCTGGGCGTCAAACTGATCCGCAGCAATGTGAGCGTGGTGCAATGGGCCGACTGGTTCGGGGAGTTTGCCCAGGTGCGCGCGCCGGAACAGTTCGCGGTGCGTTTCGACCGCGCGCAGATGTCACTGGATGCGGCCACGCAAGGCTTGGGCGTGGCGCTGGAAAGCGCCACCGTGGCGGCGCGGCACATCGAGGAAAAGAAACTGAAACCCATCTTCGGGCTGGAGCGCGCCATCAAGGTCAAGGCCCACTTCGCGGTCTATCCGGCGCACCATGCGCGGCGGCCGGCGGTGGCGGCCTTTCTGGAATGGCTGCGCGAGCAGGCTGGCTGTCAGCTCTGATCGGGCCGGCTGGAAAATCTAATTGCCGTCCTTTTGCTGGCGCGCTACTTCCTTGCGCTTCATGGATAGATAGTCGTCGCGGCTGACTTCGTGCAATTGGCGGGGATATTGTTCGGTAGCGTCATACCAGTGCGCCAGGCGTTTTTCCAGTTGCTCTGCGGGTGCCGCTTGCTGTGCCGACAGATAGGCATCGATGGCCAGGTAGTAGCGCATGGTATTGCGCTCGACGGTGGCGCGGCTGCCGGATACGTATTGCGGCTGGCCATTGGCGTCGCGCTTGACGATGCTGAAGCCTACCTTGTCGCGGCCCACCGTCATCAGGTAGGCACGCAGCGCCAGCTTGCTGGCCAAGCCATAGGAATAGGCATAGCTGAAGTGCAGGAAGGAGCGTTTCTCATCGACGGGAATAGCTTCGATCTCGATGTGATAATCGGAGGTATCCAGCGGTCCCTTGTCGGCCAGCATCGAGGAAGAAAAATAATCGGCGCCACTGCTCCCACCCTGGTAGCGCAGGTCCACCTGGTAGGTATCCTTGAGTTGCTGTTCGGTCTTCTTGCCGACCTGCATGTGCAGCGTGGTCTTGCCGCCTTCCCGTGCGAGGCGACAGTATTTGGTGTTCAGGTGCAGGATCAGGATGTCGCACCAGTGGTCGGGACTGTCCAGTGCCTGGCGCACTTGCGCAAAGGGATAGTTCATCACGGCAAAGATGTCGCCTTTGGCCGTGCCGTTGTCGTCCCGCGAATTGAGGTAGAGCGCTCGCTGATAGACATTGTGATGGAGTTCGCCCTGCAGTTCCGTGTAGCGCGTTTTCATGGCATTGGCGCCGTTGAGCGTCTGTGCCTGACTCCAGCCTGAAACCAGCAGCGCCAGTGCGACCGGNCCGATGCAGCGGGAAATGAAACGGGGAATAAAGCGGGACAGCTTGCTTGGCACGGACAACTCCTTGATGAATGAGGATCACAGCAGGCGCGCCCACAGGCTGGCGCCGAATTCTTTCATTCTTTCACTGATCGGACGTGGGCCCCATTGTTCCTTGGTGATTTTCACGCGAGGCGCCAGGTCGCGCTCGAACATGCTTTTCATCTGCACGCCGAAGGCCGGGCTCAGGATCACCGCATTGATTTCCTGGTTGTAGACGAAGCTGCGCCAATCCAGGTTGGTCGATCCGATGGTGGACCAGACGCCATCGATGAGCGCGGTCTTGGAATGCAGCAGCGCATCCTGACGCTCATAGATGCGAATGCCCGCCTCCAGCAGTTCGGCATAGAAGGAGCGCGAGGCATACAGCACCAGCGAGGAGTCGCTGTGGGACGGCAGGATCAGGCGCACATCCACGCCCCGTCTGGCCGCGGCCTTGAGTGCATCGCGCAGTTGCGGGTCGGGCACGAAGTAGGCATTGGTGAGATAGATCGTACTTTCGGCATGTTGGATGGCCGAGATGAAGGTGGCGTAGATGACGCTGTAGGGATCATCGGGCGAGCTGCCGATGGCGCGCACGATTTCATTGCCGGCCGCAGCCACCTGCGGGAAGTAGCGGTGTTCGCCCAGGTCCGGGCCGCGCTGCTGCTGCCAGGTGTTGATGAAGAGCTTCTGGAATTCCAGCGCCACCGGACCATCGATGCGCACTTGCGTATCGCGCCAGGGGATCTGTTGGCCTTGCGGGTTCACACGCGGTTTTTTCTGGCGGGAACTGAAGGAGCCGCTGGAATAGACGCTGCTGATGTTGATGCCGCCGACGAAGGCGGTCTTGCCATCGACCACCAGCAACTTGCGATGGTCGCGCTGGTTGACTTCCCAATCCTTGCGTAACTGGGTGGGATTGAGCGGGTTGTATTCCAGCACGTGGATGCCGGCGTCGATCATGGGCTGGAAGAATGCGCGCGGGGTGTTGAGCGCGCCCACGCTGTCATACATCAGGTTGACCTGGACGCCTTTGTTTTGCATGGCGATGAGCAGGTCGGCGAACTGGCGGCCGACCTCATCGTCTTCCATGATGTAGGTCTCCATGTTGATGTGGTAGCGCGCAGCCTGGATGGCCTGCTGCATGGAGGCATAGGTGGCGGGGCCGTCGATCAACAGCGTGACCTTGTTGCCGGTCACCAGGGGTGAGCCGGTGATGGCGCCTTCGATGGCTACGTGGCGGTCCAGGATGGTGTTGTCGGCGTTCTGTGCGCGCAGCTTGTCCAACACCGCCTTGGACTGCGCTGCACTGAGCACGCCACGGCCACCCTTCATCTGGATGGTGCGCGCCGACTGCGTGTCCATGTCGGGCACGATGGTGGGCAGTGAACTGCAGGCTGCCAGCGTCAGTGACAGCAGTACCAGAAGCAGCCAGGCCGGCCCGCAGCGCCGTGCGGGAGACTGGTGTGGATCATTGATCTTGTTATCGCGCATGGAAGGATCCCGGTTGGGCGCTGCCATGGTCCGGGAGGCTGTCCGGCGTCGGGAAGGCAACGCTGTGCGGTCGAGTATATGCCCGGCCATCGACGCATTGGAGTGCGCCGATGCATGAACCGGCGCTGTCCTACAAAGGAAAGCGAGAGCTGCCTACAGGAAGGGGCGCGGTTGTTGCATGGGCGCAGAAGGAGGGAGGCGGATAGGCCGGCTGGCCCATCCGGTCAAACGCATCAATAGACGTCGCGGCGATAGCGGTTCTGTTCGATCAGTTCATGCACGGTCTGTTCGCCCAGGGTGGCGTTGAGCACCGCATCCACGCCGGCGGCCATGCCTTCCAGGCTGCCGCAGACATACAGCACTGCGCCCTGTGCGATCCACTGGCGCAGTTCCGGCGCGGCTTCACGCAGGCGATCCTGTACATAGAGGCGTTCGGCCTGGTCGCGCGAGAAGGCCAGGTCCAGGCGTGCCAATTGGCCTTGCTCCAGCCACTGAAGCAATTCCTCGCGGTAGAGGAAATCGTAACGTTCGTTACGTTCGCCAAAGAGCAGCCAGTTGCGCTTCTGCCCAGCCTGCACGCGTGCGCGCAAATGGCTGCGCAGGCCGGCCAGGCCGGAACCATTGCCGATGAAGATGGCGGGGGCATCGGTGTCGAGCGGGGCGAAGCCGGCATTGTCCAGCAGGCGCAATGGCAGCGCTCCCTCGAGGGGGGCGTATTCGGTCAGCCAGCCGGAAGCCAGGCCCAGGCCGTCTTCATGCTGCACCTGGCGCACCAGCAGGTGCAAGGCACCATCCTGGGGCACCGAGGCCACCGAATAGGAACGTGCGGCCAACGGCTGCAACTGGTCGGCCAGGGCTTGCGCCTCGTTGGCCGGATGCGGCGGCAGGATGCTGCCGGCCAGGGCCTCGGCCAGCGTGCACTCGGCGCCCTGGTGGCGCACCCGCGTAGCGCCATCGAGCTGCAGTCGTTGCAGCAGCAGGGCGATGCGATCGGGGGCATGGCGCGGTTGCACCTGCACCAGCGCACCGGCTTGCCAGGCGGGCAGGGGGCCGCTTGGCGGTTGCAGTTCCAGGTGATACAGCGGTTCGCCCTGGCTGCCCGGATTCATCAGTACGCGACGGCGCAGGGTCCAGCTCTGCCAGGTCGGCGCGCTAGTGGGCAGGAGCTCGGCCACGTTGGCTTGCAGGCCGTGGGCGGCCAGTTCGCTATCCCATTTGCGCAGCGCCGAGGCGGCCATGCGGTCTACTTCCACCAGCGGGAACAGGGGCGTGGCGCCGCACTGGCGCAGGCCGTGCTCGAGCGTGTGGCCAAAGCCGCAGAACTGGGCGTAATGGCGATCGCCCAGCGCCAGGATCGCGTACTGCACATGGGACAGCGATTGCCCGGCCGCCTGGCGCAGACGCTTTTCGAAGCCGCGCGCGCTGTCGGGAGCATCGCCTTCGCCAAAGGTACTGGCGATGAAGAGGATGCGGCGATGATGACGCAAGCTCTCCAGCGTGGTCTGCGCCAGCGCTTGCAGGCTCACGGACAGGCCGCTGCGGCGCAGGCCGGCAGCGGTATGCAGGGCGATGCGCTCGGCCTGGCCGGTTTGCGAGGCGTGTACCACCAGCACTGGATCGCCCTGCGTGGCGTCGGCCGCGTTGCGGGTGGCCTCGCCCAGGCTTTCGCGTTCAGCGCGCAGGGCCGCCTTCTTGCGGCGACGGTCCAGGTAGAGCATCCAGCCGGTGATGCCGAAGAGCGGCATCATCAGGCTGGCGATGGCCATGATGATGCGGCCCGGCAGGCCGAAGTAGGTTCCCATGTGCAGCGGATAGATGGCCGTGAGCAGCTTGCCGCCACGGCTTTTGTCTTCGTAGCGCTCCAGCTGCTTGACCTCGCCGGTTTGCGGCAGCACCACCATACGGTTGCGCGCCCGCTCATGCGGCGCATCGTGGTCGAGGAAGAAGATCTGTAGCGGTTGCGAACCCTGCTCGGGCAGGCGCAACTGGGCGTTCTGATAGTCCGGGGCCAGCGCCAGGAAACTATTCCAGGCCTGGGTCAGCTCCAGCGGTACGGCGACATGTGCTGCCTCTTTCTTCTTGCCGGCGTCGCGCTGCATGGGCGCTCGGCGGCTCTCGCCGGCCAGCGTGTTGAGGCCATCCTTGAACCAGTCCAGCGCCCAGTAGGCGCCGGTAGTGGCCAACAGCACGTAGATCACCAGCAACCAGGTGCCGATGACCGAATGCAGGTTCCACAAGAAGGAGCGCCCCTGCAACTGCCAGTCCAGCCGCAGCCAGGCGCGCAGCGACCAGGGCCGGCGCGGCCAGCGCAGGTACAGACCCGACAGCGCCAGCATCAGCAGCGACAGCGCCAGCGTACCCAGTACGATCTTGCCGATCTCGGTGGGCAGCAGCAGCCAGCGGTGGAAGCTTTCGGTGAATTCAAAGAACGCGGCCCCCTTTAGCGGCGGCAGCAGTGCGCCGGTATAGGGATCGACATAACGTATCTCGCCCCGACGTACGCCCGCTGGCGGCGCAAATATCACGCGCACCGCGGCCCCCGATTCCGAGGACAGCAGCATGTTGGTCACACGTTGCTCGGGCCTTGCCTGGCGCAAGCCATCCAGGATCTGCTGCGGCGTGAGCGTGGCCTGCTGGCGCAGCTGCACGTGCATCACGCCGGGGTTCAGGGTTTCCAGGATTTCCTCGCGGAAAGCCAGCATGGCGCCGGTCACGCCGATGGTCATCAACAGGGTGCCGGCAGTGATGCCGATGAACCAGTGCAACTGGAACCAGATTTTCTTGAACATGTATCAGTAGGGCGGCGGGCGCGGGGGCGCCTTGTTGATCTTGTCTGCCGTGCCGCAGGGGAGCGGCCGGCGTGTCAATGACCGCCAGCGCGGGCTGGGTGGGTCAGCCCGGTATTATAGATCAAATGAAAATGATTCTTATTGATATCTTGGGGGGTGAAGTCACTCGCATGGTCTGGTCCGAAAGGCTTCAATTTTCGGTGGAAATTTCTTTATGGCAAGATTTTGGTTCCTCCGAGCTTGCTACTCTTGCCCCCCAATCAGGTGCAGGTCACGTCCAAGATTTGCTCGGGTGCAGACAATGATTCTTTTAACGGAATATTCCTTGGGGGGAATATGGAAGTGCGATGCGAAGACAGGCAATAAGCATTGGTATGAGACATATGTGCCGTTAGCGGACAAACTGTACGAGCTCCATCTCAAGATATTGACAAAGGAGGCAGGCGGAAATGGCAAAAAAGTTTAGCGAATTGCGCGCGGCCATGCGCCCGGAAGCGCAAATACAGGCACAGGCTAGAAGCGACTCACTGCAGACCAGTATCAAATTGCAAGCGCTTCGGAAGAGTCTGCACATCACGCAGGCGAGTCTGGCGGAAAATCTGCAGGTGCAGCAAGCGGCCATCTCCAAGATGGAAAGCCGCGATGATTTGTTGGTCAGTAGTGTGATGGACTTTGTACGCGGACTGGGCGGGCAGTTGGTATTGACTGCCACCTTCCCTGGAAACAAGACTTTCGACCTGACGCCGGAACCGGTGACGGTGCGGCGCTCCAGTATCGCTCTTGCGGAAAAGCCTCGAACCAGCAACCGGAGAGTCAAGCAAGGTAACGGAACCAGACGCGTTTCTGTCAGAGGCGCCGTATAAGTTTGGGTGAGACTTAAAGGTTTGTTTCGACATTGCTGTCCTGATGGCGATCAGCCTAGGGCCTGTTCGCACTTAATCGCACTCGCAGATTAAATGTAAACAGGCCCCAGCATCATCTTCACCATCGTGCGCGTCAGTACGCTGTGCGCATCCGCAGCCACATCCACCACGTCCAGATGATGCGCCTGCGGCAGCGGCACCACTTCCACTGCATGACCGGACTGGCGCAGCGTGGCCGCATAGAGGTCGCGCTGGCGCTGGAATTCTGCGGATTCCTGACCTCCGGCGCACAGCAGCGCCTGCACGCCATTGGGCAGGGCCAGCAATTGCGGGCTGGCTTGCAGGGCGTCCGAGGGCGACAGGTGCAGCACTTCGTTGAGGTAGGACAGGCGCACCGGTTCCAGGTCGTAGATGCCGCTGATGCCGCACAGGCCCCGCACCGGTGCTGCGCCCAGCGAGGCGATCAGGGCCGCCAGATGGGCGCCGGCCGAGTGGCCCATGAGCCAGATGGCGTCCGGGTCGAAGCGCAGCGCCGCCGCCTTGGCGTATAACAGGCGTAGCGCACGGCCGCAGTCGGCGGCGATGTCGCCCATCCTGACCTGCGGCGCCAGGCGGTAATTGATGAGGGCTACGTTGATGTCCTGCGCCAGGTAGGGCAGCGCCACCTGGCTGAACTGGTGCTTGTCCAGCGAACGCCAGTAGCCGCCGTGAATGAAGACCAGCAGCGGTCGTCCATTGCTGCGACCAGGGAAGAAATCCAGGGTCTGCAGTGTGTCCTCGCCATAGGGGACGTCCGCCAAGTGCGGATGTGCCTGGCGCGCAGCCTGGCCTTCGCTAGCGAAGCGGTCGAAGTAGGCCTGGAAATCGCTGATGCCCAGGCGCACGTTGTATTGCCGGTCCAATGCCTCGCGGTCATAGTCGCGGTAGATGTTCATGCCTCTCCTCCCTTGGCCTTGCAGGCCCGTTCTTATCGGTTCATTCAGCGAAATGCTCGGAAATCAGGTTGCGCAGCCAGACATTGCCTTCGTCCTGATTGTAGCGGCGATGCCAGAACATGTTGGTCTGCAGGGCCGGCAGGCGTAGCGGCGGTTTGATGTAGCGCAGTCCGAAGGGGGCGGCGGCGCTCTCGGCCAGCTTGCGCGGCACCGTCACTACCAGCGCGGTGCTGCTGACGATGTAGGGCACGGCCGTGAAGTGCGGCACACGAAAGCGCACGCTGGGCAGGATGCCGGCTTTTTCCAGGTTCTGGTTGATGCGGTCGTAGGGACTTTCCTGCGACGACACCATCAGGTGCTCGGCGGCAAGAAACTCCTTCAAGCTCACCTCGCCGCGCTTGTCCAGCGCATGGCCGAGGCGAAACATGCTCACGTATTCCTGGCGGAACAGCCGTCGCTGGTAGAGTGCTTCCGAGAGATTGTCGAAGGCGCCGATGGCCAGGTCCACCCGTCCGGCTTCCATCTCGCTCTTGAGGTCGATGTTGCCGGCCCGCACCGTGGAGAGGCTCACCCCGGGCGCCACGCAGGCGCAAGCCTCGATCAGGCGCGGCATGAAATAGACCTCGCCGACATCGGTCATGGCGATGGTAAAACGTCGCTCGCTGTCCTGCGGCGCGAAGCCTTCCTGTAGATTGAGAGCGCGTGCCACCTGTTGCAGCGCCGCAGCCACCGGCTCGGCCAGGTGCTCGGCAAAGGGCGTGGGCTGCATCCCCTGGGCGGTGCGCACAAAGAGCTCATCGCCGAAGCTGCGCCGCAGTCGGGCCAGGGCATTGCTCACCGCTGGCTGCGACAGGCCCAGCCGGCGCGCCACGGAGGAAATCTGGCGTTCCTGGAAGACTTCCTGGAAGACCACCAGCAGGTTGAGGTCGATATCGCGCGGTTCGATGAGGGCCATGGTCGGGGCAGCTCGGCAGTGGGCTTGCGTGCGCTGCAATATTCATGAAATGAATGGATCGTATTTTCGTATTTATATCGTAAAAGATGGGCGATTGCACTACAGTGACGTCGCCAGTCATACCAGCAAGAGCCACGCGGCCCGCCCCGCACAGACGGCCACGCAGACTGCGCAAACTGCCATTTTCAGCCGCATCGGCGCGCAGAGGGCAGACAAAAAACTAAAACAATGTAAAGACAGACGAGGAGCAAGACATGAGTATCCACGCAAGTGGCGCTCTCCCCACGGTCCATGTGGACCAGGTGGTGGAGCAGGGCCGGTTTGGCGCTTTCCAGTTCAGCCTGTTGCTGCTGTGCGGCCTGTGCCTGATCATCGATGGTTTCGACGTGCAGGCCATGGGCTACGTGGCCCCGGCCATCATCGCCGACTGGGGCGTGAGCAAGGCCAGCCTGGGACCGGTGTTCGGTGCCGGCCTGTTGGGCATGTTGCTGGGTTCGCTGGTGCTGACCCCGGTGGGGGATCGCTATGGCCGGCGCCCGGTCCTGATCGTGTCCACGCTCTTCTTTGCCGTTTGCATGTTGGCCACGCCCCTGGTGAGCAGCCTGGATCAACTGCTGGTGGTGCGCTTCATCACCGGCTTCGGGCTGGGCAGCATCATGCCCAATGCGATGGCGCTGGTGGGGGAGTTCAGTCCTTCGTCTTCACGCGTGACCCGCATGATGCTGGTGTCCTGCGGCTTTACCGTGGGGGCTGCTGCCGGTGGCTTCGTCAGTGCCGCGCTGATCCCGCACCACGGCTGGCATTCGGTGTTCTGGGTCGGTGGCGCGGTGCCGCTGGTGCTGGGCCTGGCCATGCTGGTCTGGCTGCCCGAATCGATCCAGTTCCTGGTGTTGCATCGCCGCCCGCGCGCCCAGGTGGCACGCTGGTTGCGCAAGCTCGATCCGGCCATCGTCATCGATGACAAGAGCGACATCGTGGTCAAGGAAACCAAGGCCGAAGGGATGCCGGTGGCCGCCCTGTTTCGCGATGGCCGCGCCGGGGTGACCGTGCTGCTGTGGGTCATCAGCTTCATGAACCTGATCAACCTGTATTTCCTCTCCAACTGGCTGCCCACGCTGATCCATGACGCCGGCTATTCCACCCGCACGGCGGTACTGATCGCTACCTCGCTGCAAGTGGGCGGCGTGATCGGTACCTTGTCCCTGGGCCGCTTCATCCATCGCTTCGGCTTTACCCGCGTGCTGGGTGTGTGCTTCCTGCTGGCCTGCCTTTCCATTGCTCTGATCGGCAAGGTGGCTGCGATCCCGGAACTGCTGTTCGTGGCGGTGATCGTGGCCGGTTTTTGCATCGTCGGCGGCCAGCCGGCCGTCAATGCGCTGGCCGGTACCTTCTATCCGACCACGCTGCGCTCCACCGGCATCGGCTGGGCGCTGGGCATCGGCCGCATCGGTTCGGTGGTGGGGCCGGTCATCGGTGGTCAATTGATCGCCTTGCAGTGGAGCAATGGATCGCTGTTCATCGCCGCCGCCGTCCCGGCCCTCATTTCAGCGCTGACCATCACGCGCTTGCATCGTCGTTCCCAAGGAGTTTCTGCATGAATACCGTCACCGATTCTGCCGTCAGCCATCACGTGCATACCCGCGGCTACCAATCCGGCTTCGGCAATGAGTTCGCCACCGAAGCGCTGCCGGGCGCCTTGCCGGCGCACCAGAATTCGCCGCAGCAGGTGGCCTACGGCTTGTATGCCGAACAGATTTCCGGCACCGCCTTCACCGCCCCGCGTGGCCACAATCGCCGCTCCTGGTTGTATCGCATCCGGCCGGCAGCCGTGCATCATCCCTTCGAGGCGATGCCGCGCGGCCTGCTGGTGAGCCACTTCGACGACGTGGCAGCGCCGCCCAACCAGTTGCGCTGGGATCCGCAGCCCATGCCCACGGTCCCCACCGATTTCATCGAAGGCCTGGTCACCGTGGCCGGCAATGGCTCGCCGCAGGCGCAGAGCGGCTGCGCCATCCACCTGTACGCGGCCAATTGTTCGATGACTGATCGCTTCTTCTATTCGGCCGATGGCGAGTGGCTGATCGTGCCGCAACTGGGGCGCCTGCAATTGCGCACCGAGATGGGCGTGCTCGATATCGAACCGCAGGAAATCGCCGTCATCCCGCGCGGCGTGCGTTTCCAGGTGCGCCTGCCGGATGGTGAGGCACGCGGCTACATCTGCGAGAACTTCGGCGCGCTGCTGCGCCTGCCCGATCTCGGCCCGCTGGGCTCCAACGGCTTGGCCAATCCGCGTGATTTCGCCACCCCGCACGCCTGGTACGAAGACCGCGAAGGCGACTTCCAGTTGATCGCCAAGTTCGGCGGCAACCTGTGGCAGGCCCGCATCGGTCATTCGCCGCTGGACGTGGTGGCCTGGCACGGCAACTACGCGCCCTACAAGTACGACCTGCGTCACTTCAACACCATCGGCTCGATCAGCTACGACCATCCCGACCCGTCGATCTTCCTGGTGCTGCAATCGCAGAGCGACACCCCCGGGGTGGACAGCATCGACTTCGTGATCTTCCCGCCGCGCTGGCTGGCCGCCGAACACACCTTCCGCCCGCCCTGGTTCCACCGCAACGTGGCCAGCGAATACATGGGTCTGATTACCGGGCAATACGACGCCAAGGAAGGCGGCGGCTTTGTGCCCGGTGGCGGCAGCCTGCATAATTGCATGAGCGGCCATGGACCGGATGCGACCACCTTCGAGAAAGCCAGCCGCATCGATACCACCCAGCCGAACAAGGTGGACCACACCATGGCCTTCATGTTCGAGACCCGCAACATCCTTTGCCCGACCCGCCATACCCTGGACACGCCGACCTTGCAGCGTGATTACCAGGACTGCTGGCTGGGCATCCAGAAGAACTTCAACCCGGAGCGCGCATGAGCCTGCCTAGCCTGAAACTGAACGAAACCCACGACACCGAGCTGCGTAGCTGGGTAGAGAGTGCCAATGCGGAAAACTGTCCTTTTCCGCTCCAGAATCTGCCTTACGGCGTGTTTCGCCGCACTGGCAGTGAAGAAAACTTCCGGGCTGGCGTGGCCATCGGCAACCAGATCCTGGACCTGCCCGCGGCCCAGGCCGCCGGTGCCTTCTCCGGCTACGACGAAGCCACCCGCGCCGCCGCCCATGCAGCTTGCAGCGGCAGCACCCTCAATGCGCTGATGGCCCTGGATACGGCAGCCTGGTCGGCCCTGCGGCTGGCGCTGTCGCGCCTGCTGCGCAGCGGCTCGCCGCACCAGACCGAACTGGCTGCCTGCCTGGTGCCGCAAGCCCAGGCCGAGTACGACGTGCCGGCGGCCATCGGCGACTACACCGACTTCTACACCTCGATCCATCACGCCACCACGGTGGGCAAGCTGTTCCGTCCTGACAATCCACTGTTGCCCAACTACAAGTGGGTACCCATCGGCTATCACGGCCGCGCCTCCTCCATCGCCATCTCTGGCCAGCAGTTCCGCCGCCCGGTGGGCCAGACCAAGGCGCCCGATGCCGATAGCCCCAGCTTCGGTCCCTGCAAGCGGCTGGATTACGAATTGGAAATGGGTATCTTCATCGGCACAGGCAATGCCCTGGGTGAGCCGGTACCGATGAGCCAGGCCGAGGACAAGGTGTTCGGCCTGTGCCTGTTGAATGACTGGTCGGCACGCGATGTGCAGGCTTTGGAATACCAGCCGCTGGGGCCCTTCCTGTCCAAGAGCTTCGCCTCCACCATCTCGCCCTGGATCGTCACGCTCGAAGCGCTGGCGCCCTACCGCTGCGGCTGGACCCGCCCGGCCGGCGATCCGCAACCCTTGCCCTACCTGGATGCGCCGACCCTGCGCGAGAGCGGCGCCTTGGATATCGAACTGGAAGTGCTGATCCAGACCGCGGCCATGCGTGAAGCCGGCACTGCGCCGCAGCGGCTGTCGCTGGGCAACTATCGCGATGCCTACTGGAGCGTGGCGCAACTGGTCACGCATCACACCGTCAATGGCTGCAACCTGCGTCCGGGCGACTTTCTGGGCACGGGGACGCTGTCCGGTCCCCAGCCCGAAGAAGCAGGATCGCTATTGGAACTGAGCACCGGCGGCAAGGCGCCACTGACCCTGGCCAATGGCCAGCAGCGCGTGTTCCTGGAGGATGGCGACACCATCATCCTGCGCGCGGCGGCACGTCGCGCAGGCCGACCCATCATCGGCTTTGGCGAAGCGGCCGGCACCGTGCTGCCCGCACGCCACCTGGATTGAGGAAGCACGCGCATGACTACCCTGTACAGCTATTTCCGCAGCTCGGCCTCCTACCGGGTGCGTATCGCCCTGAATCTGAAGGGCGTGGCCTACGAGACGGCCGCGGTGCACCTGTTGAACCAGGGCGGCGAGCAATTGCTGCCGGCCTTCACGCAAGTCAATCCGCACGCCCTGGTGCCGGTGCTGGCTGATCAAGGGCGCTTGCTCACGCAATCGATGGCCATGCTGGAATACCTGGAAGAGCGCTATCCGGCGCCTGCGCTGCTGCCGGGCGACGCCTTTCAGCGTGCCCACATCCGCGAACTGGCCCTGGCCATTGCCTGCGAAATCCATCCGCTGAACAACCTGCGCGTGCTGCGTTACCTGAAGCACCAACTGGCGGTGGACGAAGCCCAGAAAACCGCGTGGATCCAGCACTGGATCAAGCTCGGCTTTAGCGCGCTGGAGCAGCAGCTGGCCGCTGACACCACGCGCGGTCATTTCTGTGTGGGCGATGCCCCGACCATGGCCGATTGCTTCCTGGTGCCGCAGATCTTCAATGCCCGCCGCTTCGAGGTGGACATGGCGCCATACCCCACGCTATGCGCCATCGACGCCGCCTGCAATGCCTTGCCGGCCTTCCAGCAGGCGCATCCGGCGCAACAGCCGGACGCCGCCTGAGCGCGCTGTGGGCCGCGTTCAGCCCTGGGGGCGACGCGGCACCAGCAGGTTGCCGGTCATGATCAGCACCGGCTCATCGTGCTGGTTATAGGTCGTCACGCGGTGGTTGAGGAAGCCTTGCTTGGGTTTGGATTGCGAGGTCTGGATGGCCAGCACCTCGGCTTCCAGCCGTAATACGTCACCGGGCCGGGTCGGACGCGGCCAGCGGAATTCATCGAAGCCGGCACCGATCAGCCCGCCCTGGATATGCAGGGTATCGACCAGCAGGCGCATGGTCAGCGCGGCGGTATGCCAGCCGCTGGCGGCCAGTCCCCGGAAGAAGCTCTGCTGGGCCGCCTGCTCATCCAGATGGAAGGGCTGGGGATCGAACTGGGCGGCGAATTGCTTGATGGCGTCGGCCTCCACGGTGATTGTGCCCGGCGAGCGGAACACCTGGCCGGGGTGGAAGTCTTCCAGATGGTTGAGTGCGTTCACTGCGTCTCCCTTGGCGTTACGCATGAGGACATGCTTGTTTTGTGAGTGAGGCAGGGGCCAGTATAACGACACACAGGAAAAGCAACAGGCCGCAGCGGACTTCTCCGCTGCGGCCTGTTGGCCTTTTGCTCCCGACGCAGTGACGATCAGGACGACTTGGACAACTTGCTCAACTGCTGCGTCAGATAGCTCTGGCGCGATTGCATGGTGGCCAGGGTGACGTTGAGGCGGTTGAACTGGTTGGTATAGGCATCCTTCAGGTTCTGCAGGCGCGTATTGGCAGCGGTCTGCTGGTCGGTCACGATCTTGAGGCTGTCCTGCAGCCCCTTGGTCTTGGTGGCCAGCGTGCCGTTGTCGCCCAGGATCGAGTCCATCAGCTTCTGCAGCTTGGGCACCACGCCGCCGCTGCCAGTGAAGAGCTTGCTGACCCCTTCGAAGTCCTTGCCCGCCGCGGTGGTCAGCTTGCTGGCGTCCAGCGCCAGCGTGCCATCCTTCTGGAAGGAAATGCCGACCTGCGACAGGTTGGTGCCGCCATCATCGCCCAGTGCGCCCAGCATGGTGCTGCGGATCTGGTTCATCATGCTCAACACCGAGGATTCGGCCGCCAGCGGCGAACCGGTGCTGGCCTGGCCCTTGGTGGTGGATGGGGTCTGCTTGGTCAGGCCGGCCACCGCCTTGGCCAGCGTGTTGTAGGCGCTCACGAAGTTGTTGGCCGCAGTGGACACGCCGCTGGTGTCATTGGTGATGGCCAGCGTGAAATTGTCGGCCGAGGTGGTGACCTTGCTCAGGTTCAGGGTCACGCCCGAGATGGCATTGCTGACCTTGTTGCTGGTGCTGGTCACGGCCACGCCATCGATGGTCAGCTTGGCATCCTGCGCCTTGGCCAGTTGCCCCATGCTGCTGCCCACCAGATCGGCATAGTCGTTGTTGCCGGTCAACTGGATGGCGTCGGTGCCGGTGGGAGTGAGCACCAGATGGTCCTTGCTGCCATCGTTGCTGATGCTGGCGGTCACGCCCGTGTTGGCGTTGTTGATGGCCTTCATCACGTCATTGAGGCCGATGGCGCCGCTGCCATCGAGGTCGGTAGGGGTGATGGTAAAGGACTTGTTGCCCACCTGCAGGGCCAGGTTGCCGTTGCTGTAGGTCTTATTGGTATCGACGCCGGTGCTGGTCACCGTGCCGCTGGGGTCGAAGTTGAACACCGAGAAATTGCCCGTGCCGCTGACCCGCAGGTTGTTGGCTGCGCCAGTGTCTTTGGCAGTCAATACCAGGTGATCGTTGGTGCCATCGCTGACGATGGAGGCATTTACGCCGGCTTCACTGGCATTGATCGCATCGCGCACGCCGGCCAGGGAATTGGTCTTGGGCTGGATCAGCACGGTCGAGCCGTTGCCGGTCTTGATGGCCAGCACCCCATTGTCGAAGGTGCTGCCGGGGGCGATGGCGGCCGAGCTGACCTTGACCGCCTGCGCCAACTGGCTCACCCCGATGCTGTACTTGCCGGCGGCAGCCTTGGTGGCATCGCGCGGCGCCTGGATCTGGGTGGTCGAGCCGGCCACGCTGGGATCGTAGCTCAGGTCCGACATACTGTTGTTGGCGCTGACCTTGATGGTATTGGCCGTGCCGGTGCTATTGGACTCCAGCACCAGGTGGTCGCCATTGGCATCGGTAGTGATGGAAGCCGTCACGCCCGCCTTGGAGGCATTGATCGTATCGCGCAGCCCGGCCATCGTGGCATCGGCCTTGAGGGTAATGAAGGTGGGCTGGTTGGTGCCGATCTTGATGGCAATCGTGTCGCCCGAACTGAAGGTGGTGTTGCTGGAATAGCCACGCGACTGCAGCTTTTGCGCCAGCGCCTTGGTCGAGTCGTCGCTGTTGGCGTCGGCCGTGAAGGGATCGGTGGTCAGGTTGCTGCCGGTGCCGGCGTTGGTCAACGTGCTCTTCTGCGCGCTGAAGCTGGCCGCGGTCATCGCCTTCAAGGCGGTCTGGTAGCTCGACAGGGCGTTCTTCAACGACCCATAGGCCGAGATGAGCGTGTTGAAGCCGCTCTCCTTGGTCTTCAGCGGTGTGAGCTTGGACTTGCTTTCGACGGCGATAAGCTGGTTGACCAGCGTCGATACATCGAGCGGACCGGCCGATGTCGAGATGGTACCGGTAGAAGTTGCCATGAATGACCCCTGAACAATGATGAGCTTTTCTTGTATTTTAAGAATCTGACGAAGCGTCAGATTCCCGAAGGTTAACGGCAGCTCTTTACAAAAGTAAAGGGTGAGTTTGCTGACAAAAAATGACTTTTGTCTGCAGTTTTGATGGAGATTCGATGGAGATTGGGCGCGCGAGCCCGTCAGCAAAGGCCGGTAGCGCGATGGAGGGAGGGGGCGCAGAGCACCCGGCAGGCAAGAAATAAAGCGAAAAGTGTACAAAACTTCACGTCATGCCCGGAAATACCGATGGCAGGCCGGTGCCTGCCAGCCGGTTTAGCTCTGTATGAACTTTTCCAAAGGATAGTGATGCTTGACGAAGGGCGACTTGATGACGATGTAGCTGAAATACTTCTCGATGCGCAGGTTCTGTTCCAGCAGCGACTCGATCACGCTCTGGTAATGCACCACGCTACGGGTCATGAACTTGAGCAGGTAATCATAGCCACCGCTGACCAGGTGGCATTCGATGATTTCATCGACGTTGCGGATATAGGACTCGAACTTGGCAAAGTCTTCGCGGCGATGGTCCGACAGCGTCACTTCGGTAAACACGATCTGCACATCGGCCAGTTTTTCCAGCCGGATGTAGGCGCCATAGCCGCTGATGTAGCCGGCTTTTTCCAGGCGCTTGACGCGGATCAGGCAGGGACTGGGCGACAGGCCCACGGCATCGGCCAGGATCACATTGGTAATGCGGCTATTCTGCTGCAGGTGACACAAAATCCTCAGATCGATCCGGTCCAGTTTCAACGCGCCATTAGTCATCATCTTGCCTCGGGTTATTCGACAGCACCGGCCTGACTTGCTGGGATGGCGTCCACAGCACAGGCAGGCCGGTTGTTGCAGGGCATTTTAACCCCTTAAGCCCGTATTGCTGCATCCGGTCAGGGGCTTCACTCGCATTCAGGCGTCTTATTTGACGGCCTGGCGCACGTCGGGCTGGGCCAGCACTTCGTCGAGGATGGCGCGCAGGCGCGCAAACATCAGGGCAAAGTCTTGCTCGGTGTAGCACAGCGCCGGCGCAAAGCCCAGGATGTTATCGCCAAAGGCACGGAAGATCAGGCCGTGGCGATAGGCCACCTGGAAGATGCGCTCATGCAGCTTGAGCTCGGGTGCAAAGCGCGCCTTGGTGGTCTTGTCGGCCACCAGTTCCAGCGCGCCCAACAGGCCACGGCTGCGGGCGTCGCCCACCAGCGGATGATCCAGCAGCGCGCGCAGGCCGCCGGCAAACACCGGCTCCAGGCGCCGACCGTTTTCCAGCAGGCCGCCTTCTTCGTACAGGCGCAGCACTTCCAGCGCCACCGCGGCACTGACCGGATGGGCCGAGTAGGTCTGGCCGTGGCCCACCACCGTGCTCATCGGCGCGCCATCGGCGATGCCCTGGTAGACGCGGTCCGACATCATCACCGCACCCATGGGCGCATAGCCGGCCGTCAGACCCTTGGCCATGGTCATCAGGTCGGGCTGCACATCTTCGTCCAGGCAGGCGAACATGGGGCCGGTGCGACCGAAGCCGGTGATGACTTCATCCACCACGAACAGGATGTCCAGTTCATTGCAGGCCAGTTGCATGGCCTTGAGCCAGCCCTTGGGCGGCACCACCACACCGCCCGAGCCCTGGACCGGTTCGCAGAAGAAGGCGGCCACGTTGTCGGCGCCCAGTTCGGCGACCTTCGCGCGCAGTGCCTGCACCGAGGCCGCGATGATCGCTGCATCGTCCTGCAGTTCGCTGCGGTAGGGATAGGGCGAGGGCAGGTAATGCTGGGTCGGCAGCGGCAGGTCGAAATGGAAATGGAAATTGGGCAGCGCCGTCAGGCCGGCACCTACCGAGGAAGAACCGTGATAGCCGCGCTGCAGCGAGATGAAGTTCTTCTTGGTGGGCTTGCCGATGGAGTTGTGGTAGTGCGTGATGTAGCGGATAGCCGCGTCCACCGCATCCGATCCGCCCAGCGTGAAGTAGACGTGCTGCAGCGATGCCGGGCTGATGTCCACCAGTTTCTTGGCCAGCAGGATGGCCGGCTCCGAGGCGAAGTGGAAATAGCCGGTGGCATAGGGCAGGCGTTGCATCTGCTCGGTGGCGGCGCGGATCACGCTCTCTTGTCCATAGCCGGTATTGACGCACCACAGGCCCGAGAAGGCATCCAGCAACTGCTTGTCCTGCTGGTCGGTCAGGTAGGCGCCGTGGCCGGACTTGAGGATGATGGGCCCCAGTTCTTCATGCTCGCGGAAGCTGGCAACAGGGTGGATCAGGTGGCTGCGGTCAAGGGCGGCCAGGGAAGAAGTTTGCATAGAAGAGGACTCGCTGAGGATGGCGTTGAACAAGGCAGTGCAGGTGGCACAACCGGCATGTGTTCTATGCTATGCCGGCCTCATCGCAGGCGCTGCGCAAGATGCAGGGCCGAAAAAGCATCTTCATGGGTTTTGCGGGCGGCCATAGCATTTTCTGCGGCAGCCGCCCGCAAGTCTTCAGCCCAGCGCCTGATTGACGATGGAGAACAACTGCATGTCCGGGTTGTGTACCGGCGGGGTGCCCTTGCACATGCGCGTGACGTGGTCCACGCAGGTCACCCCCAGCTTGTCCAGCCAGGTTGGCAGGCCGGTCGATTCGAACACGTCGATGCGGATGAAGGAATCCGAATAGGTATTGATCCAGTGTGCGATCAGCCCCTTGGCGCGTTCGGTGTCGGGCGCTACCACCGGGCCGATCACGCGGCCATGGCCGAAGCGACGCACCAGGGCGAAGCCGAGCATCTCGCCATCGCGATCCAGCGCCACCCCTTCGGAGATTTCCAGCAGCGCCAGCAAGAGCTTGCTGCGGTCCATGCCGCTGGCTTGCGCATCCAGCTCCAACAGCCTGGCGACGTCATTCTTGCCCATCGGCCGTACCCGTTCGCCCGGTGGCAGCGAGACCAGCACCGGTTGCGCCGAAGCGCCCTGGAACTGATGCAGCACATCCTGCTGCACGAAGCCCAGTTGCTTGTACAAGGGCATCCCGGCGGCCGTGGCATTGACCATCAGGCTGTGCGCACTGACCTGGCTGGCCGCATGTTGCATCAGGCGCCGCCCCAGGCCGCGCCGTTGCAGCTCGGCCTGTACCAGCAGCATCCCGATGACCGCATGGTGCTCGCCATAGGGGGTACAGACCACGCTACCGACGATGCGCAGCGGGGCGTCCGAGGCGGTGTCTTCCAGCAGATAGCCTTGTCCCATCTGCAGCAGGAAGTCCCAGTCTTCCAGTCGGTGCGGCCACTTGAAACGCAGCGAGAGCCGGTGACAGGCCCCCAGGTCATCGGCTGCCATGGGTCGCAACAGCAGGTCCGGCAAGGGCGCGCGGACCTGCTGGGCGATCTGCCCGGGATGGGAGTCAGGGGGGGACAGCGCAGGCATGTGGGCTCCTGTTCGGTTCAATGAGGGAGAGTCGACTCAGAGCTGACCCTGGCAGACGTACTTGGTATGCAGGTAGTCGTCCAGGCCATGCA
Source organism: Herbaspirillum sp. B65 (assembly GCF_000333555.1). Classification (NCBI taxonomy): domain Bacteria; kingdom Pseudomonadati; phylum Pseudomonadota; class Betaproteobacteria; order Burkholderiales; family Oxalobacteraceae; genus Herbaspirillum; species Herbaspirillum sp. B65. The sequence goes on from NZ_BADI01000775.1 coordinate 28,922, forward strand.
CCGAGCCTTCGCGGCCATAGCCGGATTCCTTGACGCCGCCGAAGGGCGCCGCTTCGGCGGCCAGCGCACCTTCGTTGACGCCGACGATGCCGCTTTCCAGCGCATCGGTGACGCGGTGGATGCGACGCACGTCGGTCGAATAGAAATATGCCGCCAGGCCGAAGGGGGTGGCATTGGCTGCGGCCACGACTTCTTCTTCGGTGGCAAAGCGCGTGATCGGCGCCACCGGGCCGAAGGTTTCTTCGCAGCTGCATTGCATCTGGCCGGTGACATCGGCCAGCACCGTGGGGGCGAAGTAGTTGTCGCTGTCGAAACCCGGACCTTGCAGGCGTTGACCGCCGGTAATGACGCGCGCGCCGCGTTCGATGGCGTCGCGCACGTGCTGGTCGATCTTGGCAATGGCGCGGGCATTGATCATGGGGCCGATCTGCGAGGCCGGATCGGTGGCGGGGCCGACCTTGAGCGCGGCCACGCGTGCGCCCAGCTTGGCCACGAAGGCGTCATAGACCTTCTCTTGCACGTAGATGCGGTTGGGGCTCACGCAGGTCTGGCCGCCGTTGCGGAACTTGGCCGCCATCACGCCATCGATGGCCGCATCCAGGTCGGCATCGTCGAACACGATGAAGGGTGCATTGCCACCCAGTTCCAGCGAGAGCTTCTTCAAGGTGTCGGCAGAGTGGCGCGCCAGGTGCTTGCCCACTGCGGTGGAGCCGGTAAAGCTGATCTTGCGCACGCGCGAGTCGGCCAGCCATACGTCCACCACTTCCGGCGTACGTTCGCGCGAGGCGGTGACGATGTTGATCACACCGGCCGGCACACCGGCTTCCAGCGCCAGGCGGATGATCGCCAGCGAGGTCAGGGGCGTATCTTCGGCCGGCTTGCACACCACGGTGCAGCCTGCGGCCAGGGCCGGGGCGATCTTGCGGGCGATCATGGCCGCCGGGAAATTCCACGGCGTGATGGCCGCCACCACACCCACCGGTTCCTTCAGCGCCATCATGCGGCGACCCGTGACCGGGGCCGGGATGATGTCGCCATTGGCACGCGTGGCTTCTTCGCCAAACCATTCCACGTAGCTGGCCGCATAGGCCACTTCACCCTTGGCTTCGGCCAGGGGCTTGCCCTGTTCGCGCGAGATCAGACGGCCCAGGTCTTCCTGGTGCGCCAGCAGCAGATCGTTCCAGCGCTTGATGATGGTAGCGCGCTGCTTGGCCGGCGTAGCGCGCCAGGCCGGGAAGGCGGCCGCGGCCGCATCGACTGCGGCGCGGGCATCTTCGGCATTGCCATCGGGCACGCTGGCAAACACTTGGCCGGTGGCCGGGTTGCTCACTTCCAGCACGCGACCATCGGCCGCTGCGCGCCATTGGGCGCCGATCAATTGGGTACCGGGCATCAGGTCCGGGCGTTGCAGTTCGAGTGAATTCATGGCGGGCATTCAGTAAAAGTTAATACGGGAGACGAGGAGCATTCAGGCCAGCTTATCCTTGAGCTGGTAATACAGGCCGATCATCGGCAAGAACCAGGGCGGGCCGAAGTGGCCGGGGATGGCCGGCCACTCGCGTTCGCGCCAGGGATTGGCCAGTGCATCGCCGGCCATGACCTGGGCCATGCACTGGCCCATGTGTACCGACATCTGGGTGCCGTGGCCGCTATAGCCCATGGAGTAGTACAGGCCATCGCGTTCGCCGGCCTGTGGCAGGCGGTCGCGCGTCATGTCGACCAGGCCGCCCCAGCAGTAATCCAGGCGCACCTGGCCCAGTTGCGGGAAGGTCTCATGCAGGCCCTGACGCAGGATTTCGCCGCTGGCCGCATCGGACTGCGGGCTGGAAATCGCAAAGCGCGCCCGGCCGCCGAAGACCAGTCGGGTATCGGGCGTCATGCGGAAATAGTGGTGGATATTGGCCACCGTGGTGTAGGTGCGCTGCCGGGCCAGCAGGCTGGCGGCGCGTTCGGCGCCCAGCGGTTCGGTCACCACGATGAAGCTGCCGACGGGCACGATGCGGCGGCGCAGCCAGCCGAAGCTGCCATAGCCGCCGTGGCGGCTGGCGCCGGTGGCCAGCAAGACCTGCTTGGCCAGCACCGTGCCGCGCGCGGTGTGCACGCGATGGCCGTGGGTCTGGCCGATGCGTTCCAGGCGGCGTACTTCGGTGCTGGTGTGGATGGCCGCACCATGGCGCTCGGCGGCCAGCGCCAGGCCATAGGCAAACTGGCCCATGTGCATCTGTGCGCTGCGCTTGTAGAGCAGGCCGCCATGGAAGCGTTCGCTTTGCACCTCGGCACGCACGCGTGCGGCATCCAGGATTTCCACGTCGCGGTCCACGCCATCGGCGATGAGGCGCTCGGCGCTGCGTTGCAGGGCTTCCATCTGGTAGGGCCGGGTCGCCATCTTGAGCTTGCCATGGCGCAGGAAGTCGCAGGCGATCTGTTCTTCCTTGACCAGGCGCGCTACGGTATCGACCGCATCGTCATAGGCGTGATACCAGGCGCGTGCGCGCTCCACACCGACCTTGGCGGCCACCTCTGCATAATCTACCGCCAGGCCATTGTTGACGTGACCGCCATTGCGCCCCGAGGCTTCGGCCGCCACGTGCGGGCCGGCTTCCAGCACGACCACCGAGGCCCCGCGCTTGGCCAGCGCCAATGCGGCTGAGAGCCCTGTGAAACCGCCACCGACGATGGCCACATCGACTTGCGCCGGCAGCTCGCGGGAGGGGGAGATGTAGAGCGGGGCAGAATCGTTCCAGTAGGATTCCAGCTTCATGGTCGGGGCAATCGGGCAGGTAAGTGGATAAAGGGCAGGGCGGTACGCCACAGGACGTAGCGCGCCATACCATCAAGGATAAAACGCCTGCGCCAGACGGGGGGCGCAAACTGCACCCGCCAAGTGGCATGGGATGCCGTTCTTGGCTGGGCAATCGGCATTTTGTTTGCCATGGAGCAGCAGGGTGGGCTTCAGTACCCGCGCTGGCGGTCGATCAGACCCAGCAAGGGCAGGCCGGCCTGATGACGGCGCAGGTTCTCCAGCACGGCATCGACCGCCCCATCGGGCTGGGTCATGCTGGCGATGTGGGGCGTGAGCACGATGTCGGGGTGGCTCCAGAATGGATGGCCGGCCGGCAGGGGTTCGGTCTGGCATACGTCCAGCACGGCCGCACTTAACTGTCCTTCCTGTAGCGCCGCCAGCAGATCATCCTCGACCAGGTGGCCGCCGCGTCCGACGTTGATCAGCGCCGCGCCGCGTGGCAATTGCGCAAACAATTCACGGCAGAGCAGGCCACGGGTGTCATCGGTCAAGGGCAGCAGGCACACCAGCACATCGGTACGCGCCAGGAAGTCCTGCAAGCCCGCACTGCCGCTATAGCAGGTGATGCCCTCCAACTGGTGCGCCGAACGGCTCCAGCCGGCGCAGGGAAAGCCCAGTCCCTGCAACTGCTGCAGCACCGCGCGGCCCAGCATCCCCAGGCCCAGCACGCCGACCCGGCAAGCCGAGGCCGGCCGCACGCGATGGGCTTGCCACACCTGTTGGCGCTGCTGGCGCGCGTAGAGGTGGGCCTCGCGATGCAGGCCCAGCACGGCGTGGGTGACGTACTGCACCATGCCGGCGACGATGCCCGGCTCGGTCATGCGCACCACCGGCAACTCCGGGGGCAGGATCGACATGTCGAACTGGTCGATGCCGGCGCCCACCGAGAACAGGATCTCCAGGTTGGGGAAGCGCTGCGCGATATCGTCCGGTGGCGTCCAGGCGGCCAGGTAGCGCACGCTGGCGCCATCGCCGTCATGCGGCCAGATATGGAAGGGCAGTTCGGGCGCCTTCTGGGCAAACAATTGTGCCCATTCGGCGCCACGTACCGGGTCGGCCTTGTAGAGAAAAGTCATGATGTCTGGCGCGCGCCTTTCAGCCCAGCGCCTGGTTGATGATGGAATAGGTACGCCATTGCGCGTGCGCCTGCGGCGGCGTGCCGCGGCACATGCTCACCACGTCGTCCACGCAGACCAGGCCGATCTCCTGCAGCCAGGGTTTGAGGCCGCTCCTGCCGGGCACGTCAATGCGCAGGAAGCTGCCGGGATACTGGTTGACCCAGAAGGCGATGAGCGTCTTGGCGTCATCCACATTGCTGGCGATCACCGGGCCGATCACGCGACCGCGACCGAATTCGCGCAGCATCGCCACGCCCTTGACCTGACCATCCTGTTCCAGCACCGCCACCTCAGCAAATTGCAGCAGGGTCTGCAGCAGGGTGCTGCGGTCCATGCCGCTGGCCTGGCGGTCCAGCGCCAGCAGGGCGGGGACTTCTTCTTGTCGCAGCGGTCGGATCTGCACCCCCGCTGCCAGCGTCAGCGGCGCCTTGGCACTGTTGCTCTGGTGCTGGCTCAGGGTATCGGTGACCACGAAGCCCAATTTCTCATAGAGCGGGCGACCTGCTTCGGTGGCATTGAGCAGCACGCTGCGGTTGCCGGCATCGCGCAGCAACTGCTGCATCATGGCGCGGCCCAGGCCGCGGCCCTGCAGCGCATCGGCGATGATGACCAGTCCCAGTGCAGCGTGATCGGCACCGGCTGGGCACAACATGCCGCTGCCGGCCACCGTGCGGCTGCCATCCGCTTCTTCCAGTTCGACCGTCCAGCTGCGGCTGACGCGATGGTGGAATTGCCAGTCAACCAGCCGGTGCGGCCATTTCAAGTGTTGACTCAAGGCATGGCAACTGGCCAGGTCGGACTCGCGCATCGGGCGCAACGTGGCCTGGGCGCTGGGTGGGGCGGGGTGGGTGCTTGCAGCTTGCATAAAGCGTGTCCTTGTCCTTGTATAAGTGCTGGGTAAGGTGCAATGCCGGTGATGCTGCCAGGAGCTGGGCAGCATTGCCGGAGCATCGGATATACCCCAGCGATGATGCGCCTTGCGTGGCATCGCGCGGTGGTTTTCGATGGCGCCAATTCGCAATCTTATGGCGATCTGCCCCCCGTTCTCGGCACAAAATTGGGCGCTATCGGCGGTAGCATGGTGCAGCCCCCGCAGGCTCTCCATACTGACTCACTGTGGGGTGTGCGCGATTGCCTGTGTTGGCCTGCCTGCGCAATTGGCATCCAGGGGATGTGCCGGCAGCGCAGAAAAATTCCGCACCAGCTTGGTGAAAATGCCCCAAAGCAGCGCAAGCGGTTCGTATTGCTGCACTGCTCGGCAAGCTATGCTGATTGGATCGTCGAAAACACATATTTCTGTTTCGTGACCCGGTCAAAAAGGAATAAATCGCAGGTTTCGCTATGTTGTAATCCTTCCCATGCATTGAACCGATTCACCCGAACCCGCCGCAACCCTACGCAGGAATATTTTTTAGACAGGACGATTTTTCATGAGCACTTTCAAGCCCAAATTCATCACCTTCGACTGCTACGGCACCCTGACCCGTTTCCAGATGTCGGAAACCGCGCAGAAGATCTACGCCGACCGCGTCTCGGCAGAAGATATGCCATTTTTCCTGCGCCAGTTCGCGGCCTATCGCTTGGATGAAGTATTGGACCAGTGGAAGCCCTACGAACAGGTCTGCAAGAATGCCATCACCCGCACCTGTGAACGTTGGGGTATCAAGACCAATGACGAAGAAACCGGCGCCTTCTACAAGGCCGTGCCGACCTGGGGTCCGCACGCCGACGTGCCCGAAGGCCTGTCCAAGGTAGCCAAGGAATTCCCGCTGGTGATCTTCTCCAACGCCGACGACAGCCAGATCATGCACAACGTCGAGAAGCTGGGTGCGCCTTTCCACAAGGTCTTCACCGCCCAGCAGGCACAAGCCTACAAGCCGCGCCTGCGTGCCTTCGAATACATGCTCGACAACCTGAACTGCAACCCGGAAGATGTGCTGCACGTCTCTTCCAGCCTGCGCTACGACCTCATGCCGGCTTCCGACATGGGCATCAAGAACAAGGTCTTCGTGGCACGCGGCCATGAACCCTCGACCCCGTACTACGGCTACACCGAGATCAAAGACATCTCCGGCCTGCCGGGCGTGCTCGGTCTGTAAGACTGGCGGGGGCGCAGCAGCTCCCGTGCCGTATCAGTATTTCCCCGGTCACCACGCGCTGGTATCCAAGTTGTGAGACAGTGACCGGGCCCATCAGGTGGCTTGCCCCGACGGAGGGATCTGCGGCAGCAGACGGCAGGGCCGGCCAGTGGTCTTCGTGGTTGAACTTTTATCGTGAGGCTTTTCATGAGCAAGCAGGAAAACGGACGACACCCCCAAGAGGGCTCCATCATTGCCGGCGATATGCTGGAACACGCGCACGGCGGCTTCACCCGCCGCGACATGATGCGCACCCTGCTGGCCGGTAGCCTGATGACAGTGGGCGGCACAGGTCTGCTCACCGCCAGCGGCAGCGCCATGGCGCAGACCGGCAAGCGCGGTGGCAAGATGCGCATCGCCACCCAGACCAGTTCCACCGCCGACACCCTGGACCCGGCCAAGACCGCGCACTCCACCGACTACACCCGGGTGCACATGTTCTACAACGGCCTGACCAAGCTCGATGGCAAGCTGGCCCCGCAGATGGTGCTGGCCGAGGAAATGATCACCACCGATGCCATCACCTGGACCGTCAAGCTGAGGAAGGGCGTGGTGTTCCACGATGGCAAGCCCTTGACCCCGGCCGACGTGGTCTATTCCATCATGCGCCACAAGGACCCGGCTACCGCCTCCAAGGTCAAGGTGGTGGCAGATCAGTTCGAATCAGTCAAGGCCACCGGCCCCAACGAAGTCCAGATCAAGCTCACCAGTGCCAACGCCGACCTGCCGGTGATTTTGGCCACCGCGCAGTTCCTCATCATCCGTGACGGCACCACCAACTTCAGCACCCCCAACGGGACCGGCGCCTTCAAGCTCAAGGAATTCACTCCCGGTGTGCGTACCATTGCCGTGCGCAACGAGAATTACTGGAAGCCGGGCCTGCCCTACCTGGATGAAGTTGAACTGTTCGGCATTCCCGACGAAGCTGCACGCGTCAATGCCCTGCTCTCCGGTGACGTTCACTGGATCAACGACGTCAATTCCCGTTCCACCGGTCGCGTCAAGAGCACGCCGGGCTATACCGTCATGGAAACCAAGTCGGGCCAGTACACCGACCTGGTGATGCGCCAGGACGTGGCCCCAGGCAGCAGCATGGACTTCACGCTGGGCATGAAGTATCTGTTGGATCGCGAACAGATCAAGATGGCCGCCTTCCGTGGCTATGCCGTGATCGCCAACGACCAGCCGATCGACCCCACCAACCGCTTCTACTTCGCCGGCCTGCCGCAGCGTCCCTATGACCCGGACAAGGCCAAGTTCCACCTGCAAAAGGCTGGCGTGCTGGGCAGCACCATTCCCGTCGTGGCCTCGGTGGCCGCCACCGGTTCGGTCGACATGGCCGTGCTGATGCAGCAGAGCGCCGCCAAGATCGGCCTGAAGCTGGATGTGAAGCGCGTGCCGGCCGATGGCTACTGGTCCAACCAGTGGATGAAGGTGCCGGTGGGCTTTGGCAACATCAACCCGCGTCCCAGCGCCGACATCCTGCTGACCCAGTTCTTCAAGTCCGACGCTCAGTGGAACGAGTCCGGCTGGAAGAATCCGCAGTTCGACCAGTTGGTAGTGGCGGCCCGCGGCGAGACCGACTTCAACAAGCGTAAAGCCATGTATGCCGACCTGCAGACCATGATCCATGAGAAGTGCGGTCTGGGCATCCCGGTGTTCATCATCAACCTGGAAGGCATCAGCACCAAGGTCAAGGGCATCGACCCGGTGCCGCTGGGTGCGTTCATGAACTACACCTGTGCCGAGTACGTCTGGCTGGACGCGTGAGAACGGGAAAGTCTCACCTCTGACCGTTGTCAGTGCAAGTCGTGCGGGACCGCTCAGAAATACCCAGCGGTCCCGCCCCGTGTTACCGAGGAAAGCTATGAATGGAATGGTCCTGCGTCTGATCGGGCGCCGCCTCTTGCAGGCGGTGCTGACGCTATTGCTGGTGTCGGCCGGCGTGTTTTTCATCACCAACCTGTTGCCGGGCGACGCCGCCCAGACCGCCCTGGGCCAGGCCGCCACGCCCGAGACGGTGGCGGCGCTGCGCCTGCAGTACGGCCTGGACCTGCCAGCGCCGGTACGTTATGCCCACTGGCTGGGCAACCTGCTCTCGGGCAATCCCGGCATGTCGCTGGTGAACAATGTGCCGGTGGCGCAGATGATCGGTGGTCGCCTGCCGGCTTCGCTGATGCTGGCCGCCGTCACGGCCCTGGTCTCGGTGCCGCTGGCGCTGTTCCTGGGCATCTTCTCGGCCATGTATCGCGGCTCCTTCTTTGACCGCGCCGTCAACGTCAGTGCGGTCTCGATGGTGTCGGTACCGGAATTCCTGGTGGCGACGGTGGCGGTGATGATCTTCGCCGTCAAGCTGCGCTGGCTCTCGGCGCTGTCGCACGCCGGCGATGCTGCCACCATAGGCGCCTTCATCAAGGCCTATGCCATGCCGGTGCTGACCCTGTGCTGCGTGATCGTGGCCCAGATGACGCGCATGACGCGCGCCGCCGTGATCGACCAGTTGCGCTCTTCCTACGCCGAGATGGCCTTGTTGAAGGGCGTCAAGCGCACCCGCATCGTGCTGCGCCATGCCCTGCCCAACGCCATCGGCCCGATTGCCAATGCAGTGGCCTTGAGCCTGTCCTACCTGCTGGGCGGCGTCATCATCGTCGAGAGCATCTTCAATTATCCCGGCATCGCTACCCTCATGATCGATGCCGTGACCACCCGCGACATGCCGCTGGTGCAAGCCTGTTCGATGATCTTCTGCGCCGGTTACCTGTTGCTGGTGCTGACCGCAGATGTGCTGGCCATTGTTTCCAATCCAAGGTTGAAGACCCGATGAAAGCCCTCCACGACACCACCGCTACCGAGGCCGCAGGCTCCACCCCTGCCGCCGCCGGCGCGCCCGCGCCCACCTCGCCGCCCAAGCGCGTGCGGCGCCATTCGACCATGGCCTGGATCGGCATGGCCATCGTCGGCTTCTGGATCCTGATGGCCATCCTCGGCCCCAGCATCTCCCCTTATGACGCCACCGCCATCGTCGACACGGACGTGTTCACCGGCATGAGCCACAAGTTCCTGCTGGGTACCGACTATCTCGGGCGCGACATGTTGAGCCGCATCCTCTTCGGCACCCGCGCCACCATCGGTCTGGCGCTGGTGTCGACGGTGCTGGCCAGCCTGTCCGGCACCGCCATCGCGCTCTTTGCCGCCTTCTCGGGTGGCTGGCGCGATGCCATCATCAGCCGTGCGCTCGATGCCCTGATCTCCATTCCCAGCAAGATGTTCGCGCTGATGATGGTGGCCACCTTCGGCTCTTCCATGTGGCTGCTGGTGCTCACCGCCGCCATCACCTACATGCCCGGCGCCTTCCGCATCGCGCGCTCGCTGGCGGTCAACGTGCAGGCCATGGAATACGTGCAGGCCGCCCGTGCTCGTGGTGAAGGCGTGTGGTACATCATGACCGTGGAAATGCTGCCCAACATGATCCGCCCGGTGCTGGCCGACTTCGGTCTGCGCTTCGTCTACGTGGTGCTGCTGCTGTCGGGCCTGAGCTTCCTCTCGCTGGGCGTGCAACCGCCGGACGCCGACTGGGGCTCGCTGGTGCGCGAAAACATTTCCGGCCTGGGCGAAGGCGCCCTGGCGGTGATCATGCCGGCCCTGGCGATTGCCTCGCTGACCATCGGTGTGAACCTGTTGATCGATAACCTGCGCGGCAAGCGCGCTGCCAAGGAGTAAGCCTGTGAAGCAATTCGATATCTTCCTCGGCAAGGAAAGCGGCGCCGGCACTGGTTCCGCAGGGGGCGGCGCGACGCTGCGCCCACTGGTGGAGGTCCAGGGCCTGCGCGTGAATGCACGCAAGGATGACGGTAGCCAGGTCGAGATCGTCAAGAACGTCAACTTCACCGTGGCGCGGGGCGAAGTGCTGGCCCTGATCGGCGAATCCGGTTCCGGCAAGACCACCATTGCGCTGTCGCTGCTGGGCTATGCGCGCTCCGGTTGCCACATCGCCGGTGGCCAGGTGCGTATCGGCCAGCGCCAGATCGACCAGATGGATGAAAAGGCCTTGCTGGCCATGCGCGGCCATCACGTGGCCTACATCGCCCAGAGTGCCGCCGCGGCCTTCAACCCGGCACGCACATTGATGGACCAGGTCATCGAGAGTGCCCTGCAGCATGGCGTGATGGACAAGGCCAGTGCCATGCGCAAGGCGGTCGAACTGTTCCGTGCGCTGGCCCTGCCCAATCCCGATCATATCGGTGCGCGTTATCCGCACCAGGTCTCCGGTGGCCAGTTGCAACGCGTGATGGCGGCCATGGCCCTGATTACCGACCCGGAACTGGTGATCCTGGACGAACCCACCACGGCGCTGGACGTGACCACCCAGATCGAAGTGCTGCGCGCCTTCAAGAACGTGGTCAAGAAACTGGGCACCACTGCTGTCTATGTCTCGCACGACCTGGCGGTGGTGGCGCAGATGGCCGACCGCATCATCGTGCTGCGCGATGGCGCCGTGCGCGAGATCGGCGCCACCGAGCAGGTGCTGCACGCACCCGCCGACAGTTATACCCAAAGCCTGATCGCCGCCGCCTCGCCGGCTGCGCGCGTGGTGCAACTGCGCGAGATCCTGCCCGACACGGTGCCGGCCGAAGCCAAGGCACCGCTGCTGCGCATCAGCGGCCTGGTGGCCGGTTATGGTGCGCCGGATCGCCTGGTGCTGCGATCAGCAAGCCATTGGCAAACCAGATGCCGACCAGCAGGTAGCCGCGCGAGCGCAGCAGGGCCAGGAAGGAGCCCAGGGTGATGATGGCAAAGCCGCTGCTCCAGATCAGCAGCGAGCGTTCGCGCACCACGCTCCACTCCACCGCCAGATAACAGGCGGCGCTGGCGGCCAATGCGATGGTGAGGATGAGCAGGGTGGAAGGGTCGAGAGCCATGAGGTGTTGCGTCGCCCGTGAGGGCGCAGTACGAATGGCTGACATTGTAGCCTTCGTCGCCCTGCTCGCAGTGTTGTCCTTCGGCAACGCGCGCAATGGCGCTCGCTAGGCGGGAATGCTTACGTTGTTTTTGCTTCCACCGGCGGGGGCGTGGTCGTGGCCGCTGCGGAGGTCGGTTTGGGCTCATCCCTGCTCGCCTGTTCGGGCGAGAACAGCGGCAGTTTCTTCTTCACCAGCGGCAGGTTGACGCGTTCGGTGCCGTCCGGCAATACGGCTTGTTCGGCTGATAGCCAGTTGCCATTGTCAGTATTCATGAGTTTCTCCTTGGGATGGAGCGCCCAGCTTGTCGTTTTCTTGCGCCAGACTCGTTGATACAACTCAACCGGGCCATTGTTTTGATGAGAATTCTTCTTGTTACGTAGATAATGCAGACCGGCTCGCGTACTATGCTTCCCATCCGGAAGCCACGCCGGGCCAGCCTTCTCGGGCGGTCATTCCTTGACGCAACAGGAACAAGATGTCATACCAGCAGAATTCGCATGTACCCGCCCAGGACGCGGGCAATGCTCCGTCCATGATGAAATTGATCCGGGCCGACCAGCTCATGGCCCTCCGCAAGACGGTCTTGCTGTCGATGCCGGTCAACATGTTGCTGGGGCTTATTTCCACCTTCGTCGCCTGGCGTGCGGACAAATTGCCCATCGCCTTGCTCTGGCTGGCCTGCTCAGGTGTGGTCAATGTCTTGCGCATCCTGGCGTGCCGCATTCCGGTGGAGCGTCTGGCTGCGCTCCTGCCTTGGCTGGGACAAGGCCAGCAGCCTGATCCCCAGGTTGATCCGGCCACCGAACTGAACCTGCGCCTGCACTGGATGCTGGCCTTGCTCTCGGGCATCGTGTGGGCCGGGGTGCCCCTGCTGTGCGAAGGCTATACCACACCGGAAACCCTGTTCTATCTCACTTGCGTGTGCGGCATCACGGCCGGCGCAGTCACGCACGGCTTTGCCTTTGCGCGCATCCCGATCTGTTTCATCACGCCGCCGCTGCTGTCCATCATTGGCTGCCTGGCTGGCATCCAGACCGATTCCACCCGCCTGGCGCTGGCAGCAGCGGTGCTGCTGTACCTGGCCGCGCTGATCCGTGGTTCCAAGGTCAGCGAGGGCCTGGTGTCCCACGCCAGCGCGCTGAAGAACCAGGCCACCGCTGCCAACCAGGCGCTGGAACTGGCGCACCAGGACTTGCATCGTTTCGCCCAGCGGATGCAGTACCAGGCCGAGCATGATCTGCTGACCGGCTTGCTGGGCCGCGCCGGTTTCATGGAGGTGGCGCCACGCATGGTGGCCCGCCAGGAACATGCGCTGTGCATGATGTTTCTCGACCTCGATGGCTTCAAGGTCATCAATGACGCCTACGGCCACGAGGCCGGCGACCAGGTGCTCATCGAAGTGGCGCGGCGCCTGCACGATTGCATCCCGGCCGAGGCCACGCTGGCGCGGCTGGGCGGGGATGAATTCGTGGTCCTCTATGCGTTGGCACCCAAGGCCGAGCTGCCCGAGCACCTGGCGCGCCGTCTGATCGACGCCGTGCGCCAACCCTTCGCGCGGCTGGCGCATCGCCATATCGGGCTGAGCCTGGGCATCACCGTCACCCGCAGCGAAGACATCAACGAAATGCTGGTCTGTTCGGATGCGGCCATGTATGAGGCCAAGCGCCGCGGGCGCAACCAGTTCTGTCTCTTCAACGACAGCCTCAATGCCCATCTGCAGATGAAGCGCGATGTCGAGCGCGACCTGGCCCATGCGCTCACGCAGCGCCAGCTGGAGGTATGGTTCCAGCCCATCGTGCATCACGATGGACGTACCCTGGATGGCTTCGAGGCGTTGCTGCGCTGGCACCACCCGCGTCATGGCGATATCGCCGCCCCTGAACTGATTGAGATCGCAGCGCTGGCCGGTCTGTCGGAAGAACTGTTGCGTTTCATCATCGGCGAGGTGGCCGAGATGATTCGCTCCCTGCAAGCCAGCGCCCGCAGCGATCTACGGGTGTCGATGAATATCTCTCCGCGCGAGATGGAACGCCTGTGCATCGAGGAACTGGTGATGGCCACCTTGAAGACCTATCGCGTGCCGGCCCAGATGCTGGAAATCGAGATCACCGAAGAAACCGCGCTGGACCTGCAAGCCGCCACCCAGACCCTGGTGTCGCTATCCATGCAGGGCGTGAGCATTGCCATCGATGACTTTGGGGTGGGCTATTCCTCGCTGGGTTTCCTGCGCCAGATGCGGGTCTCGCGGGTGAAGATCGACCGCAGCTTCGTCACCGGCCTGGCCGGACAGACCGAGAACCAGGCGCTGGTGGCGGCCATGTTGCAACTCTCAGGCAGCCTGGGCTTCCAGGTGGTGGCCGAGGGTGTGGAGAGCGAGCAAGACCTGCATACGCTGCAAGCCATGGGGTGCCATGCCATGCAGGGCTATTACTTCTCGCCACCGATGCCGGCGCGGCAGGCGTGTGAGATGGCCAAGGCGCAGGGCCGGAGTTAAGCGTTTCCTGACAGGTTTTCCCCAAAGTTGAAGCAGATCAAGCTTTCTCTGATCTGCTGCACTTTGGGACTGACCAGCAATTGAGTTCGCTCCGACCTGGGGCTATGCTGCAACACAGCAAGAAGGCATGAGCACGCTCGCTCTCGCGCCATCCCACACCCAGGAGGACGACATGTTTCCACCCACGCAGGCCACGCCTGCAGAGCGCTACGGTCAACTCATTCGCGATGCCATCGGCGCCCAGCCGATGCGGGTCGCGGTGGTCCATCCCTGCTCGGTCGAGGCCTTGCAGGGCGCGCTGGAAGCGCGTGACGAGGGCTTGCTGGAGCCGTTGCTGGTGGGGCCGCAAGCGAAGATACGGCGCATTGCCGAGCAAGCCGGGCTGTCCCTGCAGGGCTTGCTCATCGAGGATGTCGAGCATAGCCACGCGGCGGCGGCGCGGGCCGTCGAACTGGCCATCCAGGGCCAGGTCGGCGCGCTCATGAAGGGCAGTCTGCACAGCGACGAATTGCTCGGCGCCGTGGTGGGAGCCGGCTCGGGCCTGCGCACCGAGCGCCGCATCAGCCATGTCTATGCCATGGCCATCCCCACCTATGCCAAGCCGCTCATCATCACCGATGCGGCTATCAACATCGCCCCCACGCTGGCGCACAAGCGCGACATCTGCCAGAACGCCATCGACCTGTTGCATGTAATGGGCGTGCCGCGTCCGCATGTGGCGGTGTTGGCCGCAGTGGAAACGGTCAACCCGGCCATGCCCTCGACGCTGGATGCCGCGGCCCTCACCGTGATGGCCACGCGTCACCAGATCACCGGCGCGGTAGTCGATGGTCCACTGGCCTTCGACAATGCCATCAGCCTGCAATCGGCTGCCATCAAGGATATCCAGTCGCCGGTGGCGGGTAGCGCCGACATCCTGCTGGTACCCGATCTCGAAGCCGGCAACATGCTGGCCAAGCAATTGATCTATCTGGCGCAGGCCGAGGCGGCCGGCCTGGTGCTGGGTGCGCGGGTGCCGGTGATTCTCACCAGCCGCGCCGACAGCCTGCGGGTACGACTGGCTTCGTCGGCGCTGGCGCGGCTGTTCGCCTCGCGCAGCAAGCTGCAGGCCGTGGGCAAGGAGGCGGCATGAATCGCTGGCTGCTCACTTTCAATGCCGGTTCCTCCACCATCAAGCTGGGGGTGTTTCGACTCGACGGTGCGCACGCCGAGAAAATCGGCCAGGGCCAGCTCGACCTGCATCTTACGCCGCTCAAACTGCGGCTGGATATCGAAGGTGTGCGCTCGTCCATGGACATCGATGCCGATCCCGCCGCGTCCATGGACCAGGTGCTGGAGCGGGTGCTGCATCAACTGGAAGTGGGTCACGAGCAAGGTGCGCTGTGCGCGGTAGGCCATCGTGTGGTGCATGGCGGTTTGCACCTGGCGCAGTCGGTGCTGCTGGATGAACGCATCGAGCAGGAACTGGAAGCCTTGGCGCCGCTGGCCCCGCTGCACCAGCCGCAGAACCTGCGCCTGATCCGCGCCATTGCGCGGCTACGCCCGGGCCTGCCGCAAACCGCTTCCTTCGACACCGCCTTCCATGCCAATCAGGATGCGCTGGCACGCCGCTTCGCCCTGCCGCGCAAGCTGCACGACCAGGGTGTGCTGCGCTATGGCTTCCACGGCATTTCCTACAGCTACATCGCCGCCGAACTGCGCCGGCGCAATCTGCCCGAGGCGCATGGCAACGTGGTGGTGGCGCACCTGGGCAATGGCGCCAGCCTGTGCGCCATCCAGAATGGTCGCAGCCTGGACGCCAGTACCGGTTTCTCTACCCTCGAAGGCGTCCCCATGGGCACGCGTTGCGGCGCGCTCGATGCCGGCGTGCTGCTGTACCTGTTGCAGCAAGGGATGACGCCGGCGGCACTGGAGAATCTGCTGTATCACCAGTCCGGCTTGCTCGGTGTGTCAGGTATCAGTGCCGATGTGCGGACCTTGCAGCAGAGCAGTGAGGCGGCCGCCCGCGAGGCGCTGGAATTGTTCGCCCTGCGTTGTGCCGGCGAAGCCGCGCGCCTGGCGACCACCCTGGGTGGCCTGGATGCGCTGGTCTTCACGGCCGGCATCGGCGAGCACGATGCCCACATGCGTGCCGCCATCTGCGCTCGGCTGGATTGGCTGGGAGTGCGTCTGGATGAAAGCGCCAACGAGCAGCACCTCGAATGCATCAGCCACCAGGCCAGCCGCTTGCGTGTGCTGGTCATTCCCACCAATGAAGAACAGGTCATTGCCGACGATGCGGCAAGACTGATCACCGGGAGTTGCGCATGACGACTTCATCTGCCAGCCACACCGGCCCTGCCCCCCACGATGCCGCTGCGGTCAGCCCTGGCTGCGTGCCCTTGTTCTGGCCGATGATGCTGGCCACCCAGGTATTTCGACAGGGGCAGGAGGTGGTGGACAAACATCTACGCTTTCTGGAAGAAGAAGCCAAGCTGCACGCCATCCATCATCCCCGCATGGCCACTGCCAACCACGAGCGCCTGAAGCTGCGCACGCTGACCCTGCGCGAATATGGCAAGCCCGCTGCAGCCGCTGCCGTGCCCACTCTGGTGGTGGCACCCTATGCCGGTCACTCTTCGGTGATTGCCGACTATTACCATGGCCAGAGCCTGGTCGAGACGCTCATGGCGCATGGCCTCTCGCATGTGTGTCTGACCGACTGGCACAGTGCCAGCGAAGACATGAAAGACCTGGAGATCGACAACTACCTGGCTGACTTGTGCGTGGTGATCCAGGAGCTGGGTGGTCGCGTCAACCTGGTCGGCTTGTGCCAGGGCGGCTGGATCTCGGCCATGATCGCGGCGCGCTTCCCGCCTATGGTGCAGCGCCTGG
Organism: Herbaspirillum sp. B65; assembly: GCF_000333555.1. Classification (NCBI taxonomy): domain Bacteria; kingdom Pseudomonadati; phylum Pseudomonadota; class Betaproteobacteria; order Burkholderiales; family Oxalobacteraceae; genus Herbaspirillum; species Herbaspirillum sp. B65. Next base: position 45,310 of record NZ_BADI01000775.1, read on the forward strand.
TGCTGGCCGGTTCTCCCATCGATGCCGGTGCCGGCGATGGTCCCTTGAAGCAGATGGTGGAGCGCACCCCGATCCGCTTCTACGAAGACCTGGTACGTACCGGCGGCGGACTCATGCGCGGCAGCTTCATGCTGCAGGGCTGGAAGAACATGCATCCCGATGAGCACTACTTCACCGAGCACCTGGACCTGTTCCAGCACATCGACGACCCCGTCTACCTGGCCAAGCGCGAGACCTTCTCGGCCTGGTACGAAACCACGGTCGACCTGCCGGGGCGCTGGTATCTCCAGGCTATCCGCAACATCTTCAAGGACAACCTGCTGGCGCGCGGCAAGTATGTGGCGCTGGGCAAGCAGCTTGATCTCAAGGACATCCACTGCCCGCTGTATCTGCTGGCCGGCGAGCGCGACGACATCACCACTGCCGAACAGGTGATGAACGCCGCCACCCTGATGGGCACGCCCGCTACCCACATTACGCAACGGGTGGTGCCGGGCGGGCATATCGGTTTGTTCATGGGAAGCCGCACGCTGGCCGAGACCTGGCCGCAGATTGCGCAGTGGTTGATGGCACCCTTGACGGCGGGTGCCTAGGCGCCAGCGGTTTTCTTGCGGGTGGCGGGTTTGCGTACCGCCTTGCTGGCCGATGGCTGCGCTGGCGCATTCTCCGGCGCCACTACCATGACAGCCGCCTTCAGGAACCAGGCCAGCACCGACTCGGCCGTCTTGCCATCGACGATATGCGGCACGCAGCGGTAGGAGAAACTGACCCCTTCGCATAGCGCCATGAGGCCGATGGCGATCTCGCGCGGCGGCGCGGTGGGGGCAATGCCGGTCAATTGGCAATAGGCTTGCACGAAGCGGGTGATCTGGCTGTAGCGCTCTTCCAGGAAGGCATCGAGCTGGCTGCGGAACTTCTCATCGCGCAGCGCCACGATGCGGGCTTCCATCCACAGCAGGCTGCACTTGTCATCGCGATACAGCGCCGAATATTGCGTGGCCAGGGCGTCGCGCAGCGCACCCGGCGCGGTCAGGCCGCCATCGAGCAGGCGCTCGAAACCGCGGTCGATAGTTTCCCCCTCGCGGCGCAGCAGCTCGAAGAAGAGCTGCGTCTTGTCATCGAAGTTGGAATAGAAGGCGCCGCGCGAGTAACCCGCTGCGGCGCTGATGTCTTCCACGCTGGTCTGCGCATATCCCTGTTGCATGAAGACCGCGTGCGCTGCCTCCAGCAGCCTTTCGCGGGTCTGCTCACGGCTTTGCTCGCGGCTGAGTCGTTGGCGTGTCATGGGGCAGGATTCTAGCATCCTTGTATTCAAATACAGTATTGCATCTGAATTCATATGTGAATTAGAATCGCTGAAGTTTTGTAAGGATCACTCTCCAGGATGCGGAACGCCAGACGATCCGACACTCCCTTTCCCGAAAGGAATGCTGTGAAGCCCGTTTTGTTCGTTTCGTCTGTTCTGTCCGTCCGACGTGCGCCCCTGGCCTTGCTGATCGTGTCGTTTGCGCTGTTGCTGTCGGCCTGCAGCAAGCCGGCCCCGGTGGTCGAGGCGCTGCGCGAAGTGGTGGTATTGCAGGCACAGGAGCGCGCCAGCAGCCTGCCGCTGCAGCTGCCGGCCGAGGTGCAGTCGCGCTATGTGACTTCATTGTCCTTCCGCGTGGCCGGCCAGTTGGTGGAACGCCGCGTGCACCTGGGTGACGTGGTACGTCGTGGCCAAGTGCTGGCCCGTCTCGATCCGGCCGACGCCGACCAGAACGCCGTCTCGGCGCGGGCTGAGCTGGCCTCCGCCCGCCAGCACCTGGAGGCGGCCGAAAAACAATTGCAACGCGACACCGAGCAAGCCCGCGAACAACTGATCAGTACCCAGCAACTGGAACAAAGCCAGGACGCCCACGCCGCTGCCCTCTCGCAGTTCAAGGCAGCGCAGGCGCGTGCGGCCGTGGCCGGCAACCAGCGCGACTACACCACCCTGGTGGCGCAGCATGACGGCGTCATCAGCGCTGAACAGGCCAATACCGGCGACGTGCTCAGCGCCGGCCAGGCGGTCTATGCGCTGGCCTGGTCGGGGGCGATGGACGTGGTCACCGATGTGGCCGACCGTCAGTTGGCCGGCTTGCAGCCGGGCGCTGCCGCGACCGTCACGCTCGCCGCATTGCCGGGCAAGCGTTCCAGGCCCGGGTGCGTGAAGTCAGTCCTGCTGCCGATCCGCAAAGTCGTACCTATCGCGTCAAGCTCACGCTGGAACAGCCCGAGCCCAGCGTGCGCCTGGGCATGATCGGCGAAGTGGCCATCACGCCGCATTCCGATGCCAATGCCGCCCAGGTGATGCTGCTGCCGGCCACTGCCCTGTTCCACCAAGGAGGGAAGCCGGCGGTATGGATCGTCGGTGCCGAAGGCAAGCTGGAACTGCGCCCGGTCACCATCGCCGCCTATGGCGAACGTAGCATTGCCCTCTCGCAAGGGGTGGCGGCCAATGACAAGGTGGTGGTGCAAGGCGTGCATACCCTTACGGTGGGCGAGAAGGTCAAGCCGGTGGCGCCGCTGCACGCCGAGGACTTCGCCCTATGAGCGCGCCCGGTCGCTTCAATCTTTCCGCCTGGACCCTGAAGCACCAGGCGCTGGTGACCTTCATCCTGGCGCTGGTGACCTTGCTGGGCATCGGATCGTATTCGCGTCTGTCGCAATCCGAAGATCCACCCTTCACCTTCAAGGTCATGGTGATCCAGACCGATTGGCCGGGCGCCACTGCGCGCCAGGTGCAGGAACAGATCACCGACCGCATCGCCCGCAAGCTGCAGGAAACGCCGGACGTCGATTTCCTGCGCAGCTATTCGCGCCCCGGCCAGTCGCAACTGTTCTTCACCATCAAGGACACGGCGCCAGCCTCGCAGGTGCCGCAGACCTGGTATCAGGTGCGCAAGAAGGTCGGCGACATGGCGGCCACCTTGCCACAGGGCGTCAAGGGGCCTTACTTCAATGACGAATTCGGCGATGTCTACACCAACATCTACGCACTGGCCGGCGATGGCTTCACGCCCGCGCAACTGCGCGACTATGCCGACCAGTTGCGCGCCGAACTGCTGCACGTGCCGGGCGTGGCCAAGATCGATTACTTTGGCGATCGCCAGGAGCACATCTACATCGACATCGGCAATGCCCGCATGACGCGCCTGGGCATCAGCCCGCAGCAATTGGCCGACGCCATCGGCGGCCAGAATGCGGTGGTGCCGGGCGGGCTCATCACTACCGGCAGTGACCGCGTCTACGTGCGTCCTACCGGACAGTTCGAGAACCTGCGTGCGCTGGAAGAGAAGATCATCCACATCAACAACCGCAATTTCCGCCTGGGCGATATCGCTACCATCCACCGTGGCTACGATGAGCCGCAGGAACAGGAAATGCGCGCCAACGGCCAGCCAGTGCTGGGCATCGGCGTGACCATGCAACCGGGGGGCGATGTGATCCGCCTGGGTAAGGCGCTGGATGAACGAACTGAACAATTGCGCAAGCGCCTGCCGGCAGGCCTCACGCTGACGGCGGTTTCCAGTATGCCGCACGCAGTGGAAAAATCAGTAGATGAATTTTTGGAAGCAGTGGCCGAGGCGGTGGCCATCGTGCTGGTGGTGAGCCTGCTGTCGCTGGGCATACGGACCGGCATGGTGGTGGTGATCTCGATTCCCATCGTACTGGCAGTCACTGCGCTGTTCATGTACCTGTTCGATATCGGTCTGCACAAGGTGTCGCTGGGCACCCTGGTGCTGGCGCTGGGCCTGCTGGTGGATGACGCCATCATTGCCGTGGAAATGATGGCGGTAAAGCTGGAACAAGGCTGGAACCGTCACCGCGCCGCCGCCTTCGCCTATACCAGCACCGCCTTCCCCATGCTGACCGGCACCCTGGTCACTGTGGCGGGCTTTTTGCCCATCGCCCTGGCCAAGTCCGGCACGGGCGAATACACGCGTTCCATCTTCGAGGTCTCGGCCATTGCACTGCTGCTGTCCTGGCTGGCGGCGGTGGTGTTGATTCCGCTCTTGGGCTATCACATGCTCAAGGAAAAACCGGGTGCATTGAGCGATGAACAGATCGCTGCCCAGCCCCATGCCGGACATGATGAAGAAGACCACGATCATCCCATCTACCAGACCCGCGTCTACACCCTGCTGCGTCGTGCGGTGGCTTGGTGCGTGGCATTCCGGGGGCGGGTGGTGATCCTCACCACGGTGCTCTTCATCGGTTCGCTGGCCGCCTTCACGCTGGTACCGCAGCAATTCTTCCCCAGCTCGGACCGCCCCGAACTGCTGATCGACCTGCGCCTGCCCGAGCGCACCTCGTTCGAAGCCACCCAGCGCGAAGCGATCCGCATGGAAGCGCTGTTGAAGGGCCGGCCCCAGGTCGACCACTACGTCAGCTTCGTCGGCGTCGGCGCGCCGCGCTTCTACCTGCCGCTGGACCAGCAACTGGCCAGCGCCAACTTTGCGCAATTCGTGGTCACCGCCAACTCGGTGGAAGACCGCGAAGCCCTGGCACGCGCGCTGGAAGAGCCGCTACGCAAGCAGTTCAGCGGTGCGCGCACACGCCTGACGCGTCTGGAGAATGGCCCACCGGTGGGCTTCCCGGTGCAGTTTCGCATCAGCGGCGAGCAGATTCCCAAGGTGCGCGCCATTGCCGAACAGGTGGCCGCCGAACTGCGCAAGGAAAGTCGCGCCACCAACATCCAGTTCGACTGGGATGAGCCGGCGCAGCGCTCGGTCTCCTTCGAGATCGATCAGAAGCGGGCCGCTGAACTGGGGTTGAGCAGCCAACAGATTTCCAACTTCCTGGCCATGCAATTGTCGGGCTTCACGGTCACCCAATATCGCGAACGCGACAAGCTCATCAGCGTCGACCTGCGGGCCCCGCGCAGTGAGCGCGTCGACCCTGCGCGCCTGGCCACCTTGTCCATGCCCACCACCCATGGCCCGGTGCCCCTGGCGGCGCTGGGTCGGTTCCACGATACGCTGGAATATGGCGTCATCTGGGAGCGCGACCGCCAGCCCACCATTACTGTCCTGGCCGACGTGCGCCCTGGGGTGCAGGGCATCGACGTGACCAATGCCGTCAATCAGAAACTCAATGCCTTGCGTAGCGAACTGCCGGTGGGCTATCGCATCAACGTAGGTGGGCCGGTGGAAGAAAACGCCAAGGCGCAATCCTCGATCTCGGCCCAGATGCCGCTGATGGTCATTGCCGTGCTGCTGTTGCTGATGGTGCAGTTGCAAAGCTTCGGGCGCACCCTGATGGTGGTGATGACCGCGCCGCTGGGCTTGATCGGCGTGGTGGCGGCGCTGCTGCTGTTTGGCCAGCCGTTCGGTTTCGTGGCCATGCTGGGCACCATCGCCATGCTGGGCATCATCATGCGCAATTCGGTGATCCTGGTGGACCAGATCGAGCAGGACATCGCCGCCGGCCGCGGCCGCTTCGATGCCATCTTCGGCGCCACCGTGCGGCGTTTCCGGCCGATCACGCTGACCGCTGCGGCGGCCGTGCTGGCGCTCATTCCGCTATTGCGCAGCAACTTCTTCGGGCCGATGGCCACCGCCCTGATGGGCGGCATCACCATCGCCACCATCCTGACCCTGTTCTACCTGCCGGCGCTGTATGCGCTGTGCTATCGGGTCAAGCCGGATGAAACCCGTCACCGTGACGCTGTTGCGCAAGGGAGCCACTGATGAGCGCCATGCCATCGATCTTCACCCCCCGCCCGCTGGCGCTGGCCGTGGCCTTGCTGCTGTCGGGCTGCGCGCTGGGCCCCAGCGGCGAAGCACCGGCCATGCCGCAGCCGGCCCATTATGCCGTTGAGAGTACGCCCGCCACCCTCGGGCCGCAGGAGGCGCGCCAGAAGTTCGTGCTCGGTCAGCGTGCCGTGCCGCAGTGGTGGCAGGCCTATGGTTCGCCGCAATTGTCGGCCTGGGTGGAAGAGGCCTTGCACAGTAATCACTCACTGGCCCAGGCCGAGCGCAACCTGGCCGGCGCGCAGCTGCAATTGCGCGCACAGGTCGGTGAATCGCTGTGGCCGACCATCGATGCCGTCGGCCAGACCCAGCGCCAGCGCGCCCTGGGCTTGCCCAATATCGGCCCGGCCACCAGTGTCTATAACGTTTTTTCCGGGCAGATCCGCGCCAGCTATACCTTCGACCTGTTCGGCGTGCAGCGTTTCGCCAACTCGGCGCTGGCGGCCCAGGTCGATGCCCAGTCCTACCAGTTCGATGCCGCCCGTCGTACGGTGGCGGCCAACGTGGTCATCAGCGCCATCAACGCCGCCTCGCTGCGCGCCCAGGTGGCGCAGACCGAGCGCCTGGTGGCGCTGGCCGATGCCGATGTGGAGGAGATGCAGCGCCGGCTGGCGCTGGGGGCGGTGTCCTACGACGAGCTCCTGTCCGCACGCGCCTCCGCACAATCATTGCGCGCCAGCCTGCCTGGCCTGAAGGCGCAATGGCAGGGAGCACGTCATGCGCTGGCCGTGTTGATGGGACGCACGCCCGATGCCGCGCCGCCAGACCTGGACATCGCCGCATTGACATTGCCCGCAGAAGTGCCGATGACGGTACCGTCGGACCTGTTGCGCCAGCGCCCTGACATCCTGGCCGCCGACGCGGCGTTGAAGGTCGCCGCAGCCCAGCAGGCGGAGGCCACGGCCGAGATGTTTCCCAGCTTGTCCATCAATGCTTCGTTCGGCCAGTCCGGTTTTTCCTGGGCCAAGGCCACCAGTGGCGTCGGGGCGGTGTGGGGGCTGGGTGCTTCGCTGACCCAGCCGCTGTTCCATGGCGGCGCCCTGCGCGCCAAACGGGAGGCGGCCAAGGAAGCCTATCTGGCCGCCCAATCCCATTATCGCCAAACTGTGTTGAATGCTTTCCAGAACGTGGCCGATAGCCTGGTCGCGCTGACCCAGGATGCCGATGCCTTGCAAGCCTCGGCAGCGGCGCGTACTGCCTCCGAGCAGAGCTGGCGCAATGCGCAACGGCGCGCCCAGCTTGGCGCCTATCCGGCCAGTGCCACACGTGCTGGCGAGCGCCAGTATCTCAATGCCCGGCTGGGTGAGATTCGCGCCACGGCCAGCCGCATGAGCGATACGGCGACCTTGTTCCAAGCCATGGGGGTGGGCCTGGAGGCGCAGGCCCAGCAGAGCGCAGTCCAGCCCTGATCAACCCTTGCTGGCGCCAAAGGTGAGCCCGGCCACGAACTGCTTCTGCATCACGAAGAACAGGATCACCGAGGGTAGCGCCGCCAGGATGGAACCGGCCGAGACCAGGTTCCAGGCGGTGGTCCACTGACCGCGCAGAGCTGCCACGCCGACCGTGATGGGGGCCACGTCATCGCCCTGGGTCAGCACCAGCGCCCAGAAATAATCGTTCCAGACGAAGGTGAACACCAGCACTGCCAGGGCTGCCAGCGCCGGGCGGATCAGCGGCAGCACGATGCGGTAGAACACGGTCCACTCGCTGGCACCTTCGATGCGGGCCGCCTCGATCATTTCGAACGGTAGCTGCTTGATGAAGTTGCGCAGGAACAGGGTACAAAAGCCGGTCTGCATGGCGATGTGGAACAGCATCATGCCGGTGATGGTATTGAACAGCCCCAGCGATAGTGTCAGGTTGCGCACCGGGATCATCAGGATCTGCTGCGGCACGAAGTTGCAGGCCACGAACGTGGCGAAGAGGATCGTATTGCCGCGGAACTGGTAGGTCGATAGCGCAAAGCCGGCCATGGCTGCCAGCGCGATGGCGCCCACCACCGAGGGAATGGTGATGAGGCAGCTATTCCAGAAGTAATGCAGCATGGGCGAGCCGGTCAGGGCTTCGCGGTAATTGTCCAGCATCGCGAAGTCCTGCGGCCAGCCCCAGTAGTTGCCGGCCATCAGTTCGTCATTGGAGCGCATCGAGGTCACCAGTGCGGTCAGCATCGGCAACAGCCAGATCAGCAGCGCCACCGGCAGCGAGGCGCGATACAGCACGCGGTTGAGCGGCTTCCATTTTTCTATCGGCATGGGAAACATGGCGATCCCTCTTTTCTTCGTTAGCGTTCGGCGCGCAGCATACGGCGCAGTTGATAGACGATGTAGACCAGCATGATGGCAAAGAGCGTCACCGCCACCGCCGCCGAATAGCCTTGGCGGTAATACTTGATGGCCTGATCGTAGGCGTAGTAGGCCAGCACGGTGGAACTCTCGTAGGGGCCGCCGCTGGTCATCACCGAGATCAGGTCGAAGCTGCGCAACGCGCCGATGATGCTGACCACGAAGGCCATGAAGGTGGTCGAGCGCAATTGCGGCAGGATCACGTAGCGCAGCATGGACCAGCCCCGCGCACCTTCCATGCGGGCCGCTTCCACCTGGTCATGGTTGAGCGCGGTCAGGCCGGTGAGATAGAGGATCATGCAATAGGCGGTTTGCGGCCACAGGGCGGCGAAGATGATGCCGAAGGTGGCATAGCGCGCATCGCCCAGCACCGGTACGCCATGCCCCAGGATCAGCGACAGCAGGCCGAAGCTGGGATCGTAGAACCAGCTATAGATCAGGCCCACCACCACGCCCGAGAGCACGAAGGGGGCGAAGAAGAGCGACTTCACCACGCGCATCCCGCCCACCTTCTGGTTCAGGTAGAGCGCGATGGCCAGGCCCATGGGCGGGGCCAGCAGGAACATCAACAGCCACAACACGTTGTTCTTCAAGGCCGTGTAGAAGGTCGGCGCATGGAACAGTTCGATGTAGTTGGCCAGGCCCACGTATTTGGGATCGGTCATGCCATCCCAGCTGAAGAAGCTGAGATAGATCGTATAGAAAATCGGGTACAGCACGTAGACCAGCGTCATCACGCAGGCCGGCGCCAGGAACCAGAAGGCGGCGCGGTTGCGACGAGCGGCACTGCGCTGCGGGCCGGTGACCGGCGTGGCAGCCGATGGGGTCGCGGGCGGCTGCGCAGCGGAAGTGGGCGCTAGCATGGCGGGTCTCCTTCATTTTCTGCGGGCCATGACCGCCGCCTGGCAGCGGCAATGGCCCGGATGGACTGCCTGGACGGGCCAGGCATGAACGACGATCAGGACTTCTTGTAGATACGCTTGCGGCTTTGTTCCAGCTCGTTGAGCACGTCATCGAGCTTGCTCGGATCGCTGACGAACTTCTGCATACCCTTCATGCCTTCATCGGCCATTTCCTTGGTCATGTCGCGATCATAGAACTGCGAGATGCCGCCCTTGGCATTGGAGAGGATGTCAAAGCCGATGCGCGAGATCGGATCGGCCGGGGCCGGCGACTTGCTGTTGGCCGGCAGCGAACCCAGACCTTCAGCCAGCTTGGCGCTGATGGCCGGGGTTCCCACGAAGGCGATGAAGCGATGGGCATCAGCCTTGTTGCGGGCCTTGGCCGGGATGTGGATCGATTCGGTCGGACCTTCTTCGGCGGTGGGCACGTTGGCATCGATGATGGGGAACTGGAAGTAACCCATCTCCGGCGCCAGCTTGGCCGGGAAACCCTTGGCAATGAAGGTGCCCATCAACATCATGGCGGCCTTACCCTGGAACAGGAAGGGCTGGGCGCCGTCCAGGTCGTAGGACAGGGCGTTGTCGATGAAGACCTTGTTGTCGATCAGGCTCTTCCAGGTGGTGTAGACCTTCTTGACGCGGGGATCGGTGTAGGCGATGTCGCCGGCCATGAGTTGCTGGTGGAAGGCATTGCCATTGATGCGCAGGTCCAGGTAATCGAACCAGCCGGCCAGGGTCCAGGCATCGCGCCCGCCCACGGCCACCGGTGCGATGCCGGCGGCCTTCAACTTCTTGCAGGCCTCCAGGAATTCATCCCAGGTCTTGGGTTCGCTGGCGATGCCGACCTTCTTGAACAAGTCCTTGCGATAGAACATGCCCCAGGAGTAGTACACGGTCGGGGCCGAATACTGCTTGCCCTGCCAGGACGAGGCTTCCTTGGTGGAAGCGTAGGTGCTGTCCCAGCCGTTCTTCTTCCAGTCCTCGCTCAGGTCTTCCAAGAGGCCGCGGCTGGCATAGAAGGCCATGCGCTCGCCGTTGTGCCAGTTGATGATGTCCGGCGCCTGGGTCGACAGCCAACCCGGCAGTTGCACCTTGTAGGCTTCTTCCTCGATGAAGGAAACCTTCACGTCCACGTCCGGGTTGGCCTTCTTGAATTCATCCACCGTGGATTGCCACACGTTGCGCTGGACCGCGCCCTTGTAGGCGATGTTGACGGCCAGGGTGCCGGCCATGGCGGCGGCGCTCCAGGCGGCCGAGGCCGCCAGGCAGCCGGCGATCACGGTCATGCGAATCATCTTTTTCATTGTTGTCTCCGAATGTTTGGTTCAAACAGCTGGTGTCATGGATCTCGTTGGTTGGTTCTCGCACGCTTTCTTGCGCAGGTTCTCTGCCTGCTTGTGCAGCGGCGGTGCTAGTCATAGCTGCCGTGCTGTCTTCCCGAGTGAGGCTGGCGTCCTTCCTATGCTTGCTGGCTGCGATAGATGGCCACACCCTGTGGCTCCAGCGCCGCCTGTCCGACCAGGAACTGCGCACCCTCAGAATGCGGCAGGGTGATCGGTGCATCGCTGTAGTTGAAGGCGAACTGCAGACCGCCGCGTTGTTGCAGGCGCAGCCCTTCGGGCAGGCGTTGCGGGGCCAGTCCGGCCGCGCGGGCTACCTGTTCGAAGTAGCGCGAGGTCAGCTCGGCATCGAAGATGCTGGCTAGGTAATGGGCGCGCTCCTTCTGCACGATGGCCGGATGGCCGTCGCCGAAACGGGCGATGGTCTGCAAGCCTTCGCCATCGGCTTCGATCAGGTCGCGCCAGTAACGGGCCTGGCCTGGTGCGGTACCGAACTGCACCGCTTCACTGACGTTGGGGCGCATCGATTCGACGCGCCACACACGCATCGGCAGCAATTGCTGCAGCGGTCCCGGGGGCAGGGTCGAAGGGATCTGCAGCGACTTGGTCTTGGAGCCGCTGCGCGGACCGAACACCACCTGTGCGCCGCTTTGCGCGATGCGAGCCGGCAGGTCGTCCGGTACGATGGGCAGCGGCGGCACTACGATCATGGCATAGCCCTGCAGGTCGGCATTGAGCGGCACGATGTCCACGTCCAGGCCGAGCGCGCGCAGGGTCGAGTAGTAGTCGAAGGCAAAATGGGCGTACTCGAAATCGATGCCCTGGAAGTGGATTTCGAAGAGCCACTTGGCATCGTAGTCGAACAGCAGCGCCACCTTGCCACGCGGCTGGGACAGCTCGCCATGGGCCGCTTGCACGGAGTTGATTTCCTGGGCCACCCGTTCGGCTTCCGAGCCGCCGACGTCGAGGCGATTGTCGGGACGGTTCAGGCCGGCGTGCAATTGCTCCTGCGCGAACGGGCATTGGCGCCAGCGGAAATAGGACACGCAACCGGCGCCGTGGGCGAAGGCTTCCCAGCTCCACAAGCGCACCATGCCCGGCAGTGGCGCCGGGTTCCAGTGCGCCCAGTTCACCGGGCCGGGTTGCTGTTCCATCACCCAGAACGGCTTGGCCGACATGCCGCGATAGAGGTCATGGTTGAAGCTGGCAAAGTCAGGATGGCCGGTGCGCAGCCAGCGGGCCTTGGTGTGCGGGTCGAACCACATCACTTCCAGGGCACCCAGCGGATAGCTATCCCAGGTGGCCACGTCCAGATCGGCGGCCACCGGATAGTGATCGAACTCCAGGAACATCTGCATGAAGTTGTGCACCATCAGCCGGCCCGGCGAGAGCGGGCGCAGGATCTCGACTTGCATCCGGTTGTAGCGCACCACTTCGTCCGAGGCAAAGCGGCGATAGTCGAGACGATGCGACGGATGGGCTTCGGTGACGGTGCCGATGGGCGCATCGATCTCATCGAAGCTGCGGTATTCCATGCTCCAGAACACCGTGCCCCAGGCCGTGTTGAGCGCATCGATGCTGCCGTAGCGCTGGCGCAGCCACTGTCGGAAACGGCGCTGGGCCGAAGGCGAATAGCTGACCACGGTCTGGTGGCAACCGTATTCATTGTCGAGCTGCCAGGCGGTCACGGCCGGGTGCTGGCCATAGCGCTCGCCCAGCAGGCGCACGATGCGCTGCGATTCTTCGTAATAGGAATCCGACGAAAAATCATAGTGGCGGCGTGAGCCGAAGCCGCGCTGGCGACCATTCGCGTCCACTGCCAGCACATCGTCGTGGCGGTCGATGAGCCACTTGGGCGGGGTCGCGGTGGGGGTGCACATCACCACTTCCAGTCCGTGTTTTGCCAACACCTCGATGGCGCGGTCCAGCCAGTCCCAGCGCAGATCGCCCGGCGACGGTTCGATGCGGCTCCAGGCGAATTCGCCGATGCGCACCTGCTGGATACCGAGTGCCTTCATGCGTTGTGCATCGCTGTCCCACATGGCCTCGGGCCAATGTTCAGGGTAGTAACAGACTCCCAATCGTAACGACATGGTCGTGATTCCTTAGCGGTAGAAAAGCGTGGAAGGGAAGAGGGCGGCGGTGCTCAGGCCGCCACCGCCAGGCCGGCGTGGACCTGAGTGCGGGCCAGGGCCACACCCTCCTGGTCGAACAGATAGGCGCAGTTCGGTGCCACCGCTACGCGCAGGCGCTCGCCACGTGCAATGCGGGCATCGCCCGCCGCCTTGGCCACCAGCGGCTGGCCAGCCGGTTCGTCCAGGTGCACGTAGGTTTGCTCGCCCAGGCGTTCCACCAGCATGACTTCGCGGGTGAGGCCGTACTGGCCTTGAGTGCCGATCTCCATGTGTTCCGGGCGCACCCCCAGGGTCAGCGACTGGCCCGGCTGCACCTGGCCTTGCGCGGCCACCAGCACGGTCTCTTCACTGTTGGTCAGGCGCACCAGGATGCCTTGCTCTTGCACGCTCATCACCTGCACCGGCAGGAAATTCATGCGGGGCGAACCGATGAAGCCGGCCACGAAGCGATTGCGCGGATGGTGATACAGCTCCATGGGCGTACCGACCTGGGCGATGCTGCCAAAGCGCTGGGTATCGGCGCCGGCGTGCAGCAAGACGATGCGGTCGGCCAGGGTCATGGCTTCGACCTGGTCGTGAGTGACATAGACCACGCTGGCCTGGGCGAATTGGCGATGCAGGCGCGCGATCTCGATGCGGGTCTGGCTGCGCAGGGTGGCATCCAGATTGGAGAGTGGTTCGTCGAACAGGAACACGCCCGGCCGGCGCACGATGGCGCGGCCGATCGCTACGCGCTGGCGCTGGCCGCCCGAGAGTTCCTTGGGCTTGCGTTGCAGCAGTTCTTCCAGTTGCAGGATGCGCGCAGCTTCACGCACCTTCTGTTCGATCTCGGCCTTGGGCAGCTTGGCCAGGGTCAGGCCGAAGCTCATGTTTTCATACACCGTCATGTGCGGGAACAGCGCATAGCTCTGGAACACCATGGCCACCGAGCGCTGCGCCGAGGGCACCTCGTTGACGCGCTTGCCACCGATGAAGAGGTCGCCGCTGGTGAGATCTTCCAGTCCTGCGATGCTGCGCAGGAGCGTGGACTTGCCGCAGCCGGAAGGGCCGAGGAAGACACAGAATTCATGTTCGCCAATGTCGAGATCGACATTGCGGATTACCGGCGGGGCGTCGCCGTAGGCTTTTTGTGCTGCACGCAAGCTGATGCTGGCCATCACGTTTTCCTAACAGAAATGGATTGCAGGGCAGGACGCCAGAAGGCAGTGTGGGCGTGGGGTTAAGCGCTTAATCAATTAACCCAAAAAAAAGATCGCCTGGGGTTTCCTGTGTGCAATCGGGGGTGTCTCCACGTCGTTGTTCTGAGCGTGTTGCCGTGTTGGGTTGGCAAATATTTGGGTCGATCATACCCATCTTGAATAGGCGACGCAACCACAATCCTGTAACCGTGCAGTGCCAGCATTTTGTCAGGAAAGCTGCGTGCCGGTGCGTAAATCGTTGAGTGGATTTCGGTCTGCGCAGCTGCCAATGCGACCATCACGCCGAGCACCGCAAGCGTTTCATCAAGGTGTAAGCGCGTTGACAAGCCCGCCATTAGCGGTTTGAATGCGAGGGCTTCCAACTCCATGCATCCATGACCACCTTATCCGAAGTCGCCCGTCTGGCCGGTGTCACCTCGGCTACCGTTTCCAACGTCCTGCGCCAGCGCGGCAAGGTCGGCGAACAGACGCGCCAGCGCGTGCTGGAGGCAGTGGCCCAGCTCGGCTACCGTCCGCACCTGACAGCCCGCGCCCTGGCCGAGGGACGGGCGCCGACGCTGGCGCTGGTGGTCTCCAGCATCGCCAACCCCTTCTACCCGGAGTTCGCGCTGGCCGCCGAACGTGCCGCGCGCGCGCATGGACGCTTCCTGATCGTCTGCAATACCAATGACGACCCCGACACCGGTCGCGCCTACCTGGACCAGATCGCCGGTACGCTCTCCGATGGCGTACTGATCATGAATGCCAACTTGCCCATGGATGAGTTGAAGAAGACCGAGCAGCGCGGCGCGCCGGTGGTGCTGTGCATGTGGGAGAAACCCGATGCGCCGCCCGAGCTGCCCTGCATCGCGGTGGATTTCTTTGCTGCGGGCGCCAGCGCAGCACGGCATCTGCTGGCCCTGGGCCACCGTCATATCGCGGCGCTGGTGGGCAGCAAGCGTAGCGGCATCCACGCCGAACGTTATCGCGGCTTCGCCCGGGCCTGCACCGAGGCGGGTGTGGCCCATCCCGCAGAACGCACCCGCTACATTGCCGACACCGTCGAGGCCGGCTACCAGGCCAGCATGGCCCTGCTGCGCCAAGATCGGCAACTGACCGCTATCTTCGCCAGCAATGACCTGCCGGCGCTGGGCGCGATGAATGCCATTGCCGATCTGGGCCTGAGCGTGCCGCGCGATATCTCGGTGATCGGCATCACCGACATCCAGTGGGCGCGTGTCTCGCGTCCTGCCTTGACCACCGTGGCGGTGCCCACCGAAGAGGCGGCCCGCATGTCCATCGACCTGCTGCTGGCCTTGATCGAACGCCGCAGCCCGTCGCCGGTCATGCGCGTGACTGCCACGCCGCAACTGGTCCAACGCGCATCCACCGCCGTCGCGCGACCACGCAAGAGTTGATCAGCGCAAGCGCAGGCTGTCCAGATAAGCACAGAACATGTCGGCCATGGCTTCGCCATAGGCCTGGATGGCCTTGGCAGGATGGGGGCTGCGCGAGAGGTGTTCGCCCACCGTCGACAGGGTGGTCATCACCAGTTCCCCGGCCCGCTTGCGGCGCTGTGGCGACACGCCCGGCAAGGCTTCGCGCATGAAGGCGGTGATGATGCCATCCCAGGCCCGGCTCAAGTCCAAGGCCTCGGGTGCGGCACGATAGAGCGGGGCGGCATCGGCCAGTGCCTGTCTGAGCTGGGCTTCTTCGAACTCGCTGCGGATGAAGGCGTGTACCAGTTCGCGCAGGCGTCTGGCGGGCGGCTTGCAGGGATCCTGCAAGAGCTGGCGCACCATCTCGGTGGTCTGTTGCCATTCATCGGCCTGCAGCCGGAACAGGATGGCTGCCTTGTTGGGAAAATACTGGTACACCGATCCGACACTCACGCCCGCCCGCTCGGCCACGCGCGCCGTGGTAAAGCGCGCCGCGCCCTCGCGTAGCAAAACCTGAATAGCGGCTTGCAGGATGGCCGCCACCAGTTCGGTGGAGCGGGCTTGTTGCGGCGTCTTGCGCAGGGAAATCTGGGGGCGGCGCGGCTGTTCATGGGCGATGCCAAA
>NZ_BADI01000774.1:0-18594 GCF_000333555.1 Herbaspirillum sp. B65
TGGCCGCTGGTGTGATGCTGGTCATGATGGGGGTAGGATGGTGGCTCACCCGCACCCTGCTGCGCCAGATGGGCGGCGAGCCGGGTGACGTGGTGACGGTGATGCAGCACATCTCGCAAGGCGATCTGCAGCAGCAGATCACGCTCAAGCCCGGTTGTCGCGACAGCATGATGCACGCCATCCAGCGCATGGTGGAGCGGGTGTGCCAGGTGGTGACCGAAGTGCGCAGCAATGCCGAGAGCCTGGTCAGCACGGCCGAAGAGGTCAGCGTCACCGCGCAGGCACTCTCGCGTGCCTCGACCGAACAGGCCACAGGCGTGGAGCGGACCAGCGAGGCCCTGGAGCGCATCCATGGCTCCATCCTCAGTACTTCGCAGAATGCCAGGTTGACCGACCAGATCGCCGCTGCCGCCGCAGTCGAAGCGCGCGCGTGTGCGGCCACGGTCAAGCAGATGGTCGCAGCCATCCAGCAGATTGCCGGCAAGATCGTGGTGATCGATGACATCGCCTACCAGACCAATCTGCTGGCCTTGAACGCCACCATCGAAGCGGCGCACGCGGGAGAACACGGCACCGGGTTTGCGGTGGTGGCTGCCGAAGTGCGGCGCCTGGCCGAGCGCAGCCAGGCGGCGGCCCAGGAAATCGACGAAGTCGCGCGCCACAACGTGGCCTTGGCCAGCACGGCCGAAGAGCAGCTCAACAGCATGGTGCCGACGATCACGCGTACCTCGTCACTGGTGCAGGAAATCGTCGAGTCTTCGGCCCGGCAATCGGCAGCGGTCAGCCAGATCAGCCAGGCCGCCACGCAACTGGCCCAGGTGATCCAGCAGAATTCGCTCAGTTCGGAAGAACTGGCGGTGACCTCGGAAGAACTCAACCGCCGTGCGGTATTGCTGCAGACGACGGTGGGTTTTTTCCAGTGCGAGCTGGGGCAGGGGGCATGTAAGCAGGCTTAGGGCTGGGGCCTGAGCAAGACCTTGATCGAGTCCATCGAGTCGGCCATCTTGATGGCCGCTTCCCATTCCGAGAGCGCATAGCTGTGGGTGACGATGCCGCGTGAAGTCACCAGCCCGCGCGCCAGCAGGTCGATGGCAATCGGATAGCAATCGCCGCTCAGGTGGGCGCCGCGCAGGTCCAGTTCCTTTTCTTCGCCGATGATGGACCAGTCCACCGTGGTGTCGCGCCCGAAGACGCTGAATTCGACGAAGCGTCCCAGCTTGCGGATCATGTCCAGGCCTTGCGTCACGCCGGCCGGTGCACCGGTGGTCTCGATGTAGACGTCGCAGCCATATTGCCCGGTCGCCTCGCGCACGATCTTCTGGGCATCCTCGCGGCTTGGGTTGATGACGATGTCGGCGCCGTACTCGCGCGCCAGTTGCAACCGTTGGTCGGACAGATCGATGACGATCAGCTTCTTGGGGGTCTTCAGGTGCGCCACCTGTACCATCAGCAAGCCGAGTGTTCCCGCTCCGGCGATGACCACCACGTCATCCAGCTGGATGTCGCCACGGTTGACGGCGTGGATGGCGCAGGACAAGGGTTCGGTCACGGCCGCGTCCTCGAAGCTGATGTGCTCGGGAATCTTGTGGATCACTGCGCGCGCCGACAGGCGCATGTAATCGGCCATGCCGCCCTCGGCCACCTGGCGCTGGAAACCATAGACATCATGGACCTCGCACATCCAGCGGTAGCCGGTCTTGCAGTAGCGGCACTTGCCGCAGGGGACGATCTGCTCGGCGATCACTCGGTCACCCAGAGCCACGCCGTGATGTTCTGCCGCGCCCGGCCCCATCTCTACCACGTGGCCCCAGAATTCATGGCCGGGGATGACGGGCGGCTTGACGTAGGCGGGTTTGTTCTTTTCCTGGTCGCCCCAGAAGCGGGCCGCACCGGCAAAGCATTTGCAGTCGCCGGCACAGATGCCGCAGGAGGCGATCTTGATGATGACTTCGTTGGGACCGGCGGCGGGGCGCTTGACCTGTTGCAGGCGATAGTCGCGGGGCGCGTGGCAGACCACGGCCAGCATGTCGTCTTCATGGAAATGCATGAGCTGTCCTTTGCATCAGAGGGTTAATGGCGCAGGCCGGCCTGCAGCGATTGCGCCAGGCTGTCCAGGATCAGGGCGCAGGAACAGGCGCCGGCATCGAGCACGCCGATGGAGCGTTCGCCCAGGCGGCTGGCGCGACCGATGCGTGCCTGCAGGGCGCGGGTCGAATCACGTCCGGCCTCGGCACCGCGTTGCATCGCCTGCAGGCAGGCGGTGAAGGGTTGGTCATGGTCCAATGCCAGCCTAAAGGCATCGCGTGCCGGGACCAGGGTATCCATCAGGGTCTTGTCGCCGACCTTGGCCTCGCCGATGGCTTGGACTGCCGCGATGCCTTCATCGAGCGCGTTCAGGAAGAGCTGCCGGTCCAGCGTCGCATGGCCTTGCAGTGCCGTGCTCATGGCCATGAAGAAGCTGCCGTAGAGTGGGCCCATGGAGCCGCCGATACCTTCCATCAAGGTGATGGACAGCATATCGAGCGCTGCTGCCAGCGATGGTGCGGGTGCCTGCTTCAGGCGTTCGCCGCAGAGGCTGAAGCCCTTGCTCATGTTGATGCCGTGGTCGCCGTCGCCGATGGCGCCATCGATCTGGCTGAGGTAATCGCGGTGCTGGTTGATGGTCGATACCAGGTCCTGCACCACCCAGCCGGCCTGCTGCATGTCGAAGCCGGCGCTCATGGCTGGGCTCCCTGGCGCAGGCCGATGCTGTCGCAGGGGGCGGCCAGGCATTGGTCCAACTGATCGTCCAGGCGCATCAGGGTCAGGCTCACGCCCATCATCTCCAGCGAGGTGAAGAGATTGCCGACGAAGCTGTGTGCCACTTCCAGTCCCGCCGCGCGCAGTCCATCGGCGAGGTCGGCATAGAGGATGTACTGCTCCATGAGTGGTGTCGCGCCCAGGCCGGAGAGCAGCACCGCCACCTTGTCGCCGCGCGCGAAAGGCAGGTCCGGCAGCAGCTTGTCGAGCATCATGCGAGCCATGTCGCGGGCCGGTACCACGGCCTGTACCGCCACCCCGGGTTCGCCATGGTGGCCGATGCCCACTTCCATCTCGCCATGCTTGATGGTGAAGTTGGCCTTGCCCACGGCCGGGATGGTGCAGGCCGACAGGCCGATGCCGATGGAGCGGGTCTGGTCGATGGCTTTCTGGGCGGCCTGGATCACCTGGTCCAGTGTGCCGCCTTGCGCCGCGACTGCACCACCGACTTTCCACATCAGGATTTCACCGGCCACGCCGCGGCGCTTGGCCGACTGCTCCGGCGGGGCGGAGGCGGCATCATCGTTGGCTACCACGGTGCGCACCTGGATGTCGGCCCGTTCGGCCAGCTTGATGGCCATCTTCACATTCATGTTGTCCCCGGCATAGTTGCCGTAGAGGCAGGCGATGCCCTGGCCGCCATGCGCCAGTTGGAAGGCATCCATGAAGGACTTGGCGGTGGGCGAGGAAAATACTTCACCTACGGCCACGGCATCGACCAGCCCCTGGCCGACATAGCCGAGGAAGGCCGGTTCGTGGCCCGAGCCGCCCCCGGTGACGATGCCCACGCGACCGGGCGTGCCGGCCTGACGGTGGCCGATCACGCGAGGATTGTCGGGGTGGACCTGCAGGCCAGGGTGGGCGGCCAGCACGCCGCGCAGCATGTCCTCGACCACCAGATCGGGATGGTTGACGATGCGATTGAGAGTCATGAATCAGTCCTTGGAAAAACGTCAGACACAACAAAAAACAGCACTTCAGGCCACCGTGTAGCCACCGTCGATGAGGATGTTTTCCCCGGTGATCATGGCCGCCTGGGGGCTGGCGAGATAGGCCACCAGATGGGCCACTTCCTCGGGCTGGGCGAAACGTCCCACCGGGATGCGCGCGCGCATGGCCACGCCGACTGGTCCCGCCCAGGCCTGCTTGCCCAGTTCGGTTTCCACCACCGTGGGCGAGATGGCATTGACGGTGATGCCGTGGCAGGCCCACTCCAGCGCCAGTACCCGCGACAGGGCCACCAGGCCGGCCTTGCTGGCGCAGTAGGCGGCATGGCGCTCCAGCGCTACTACGCTGGCCTGCGAGGCGAGGTTGATGATGCGCCCGCATTGCTGGCGTCGCATCATCGGTAACACCGCCTGGGCCAGCAGGAAGGGCGCCTTCAGGTTGATGGCCATGGTGCGGTCCCAGTCGCTCGAACTCGCCACTTCGGCCTCCTGCAACAAGGCCACGCCGGCGTTGTTGACCAGGATGTCGATGCGTCCGTAGCGCGCTTCGATCTGGGCGATGCAGCGTCCAATGGCGGCCTCGTCGCAGACGTCGAGCACGCAGCCCAGGTGGTGCTGGCTGCCGCCCGCCAGACGTTCGGCCAGCTCCAGCACGGCCTGGCTGCGGTCCACCAGCACCAGTTGCGCGCCACAGCGGGCCAGCAACTGGCTGGTGGCCAGACCGATGCCGGCCGCGGCACCCGTGACAATGGCCACCCGGCCAGCGAAGTCATCAGGCTGCTGGATGGCCGGCGCATGGGGTGCCGTACTCATTTCTTGACCTTTTTCAGGAAGGCGTCGGCGTTCTCGGGCGTGATGGTGGTCCAGGGCACGGTATAGGATTTTTCGGTACCGCCCTTCCACGGCAGCTTGTCGCCATACTCGGCCCAGATGGTCGAACGGGGCTGGTAGGAAGGCCCCTTGATGGCGCGTAGCGCCACGTCCAGCGCGCCTTGTGCCTGCGCCTGGGCATCCTGGAACTGGGTCACCATCTCGCCGCGCTTGACCGCCGCAATGGCGTCGGCAATGCCATCGATGCCCACCACCGCAATGCTCTTGGGATCGATGCCCTTGGCCTTGATGGCCTGCAACGCGCCCAGCGCTTCGTCGTCGTTCTGCGCCAGCACGCCCTTGATCTGGCCGGGATGGGCGGTCAGCCAGTTTTCCATCAAGGCCATCGATTCGGCACGCGACCAGTTGCCGGTCTTGCGCGCCAATACCTTCACATCCTTGTAGCGCGCCAGCACTTCATCGTTGCCGCGTGCGCGCTCGATCTGGGCCGACTGGCCGATGGGGCCTTCGATCATGACGATGTTGCCCTTGCCGCCGATGGCCTTCATCAGCGCTTCCGCTTCCAGGCGCCCGGCCACCACATCATCGTTGCCCACGTAGGAAGTCAGCACGTCACCCTGTACCCGGGTATTGGAGCCGATCACCGGAATGCCGGCCTTGACCGCCTTCTGCACCGGTGCCGCGCCGGCCTTGAGGTCGATGGGCACGAAGATGATGGCGTCGTACTTCTGCAGGATCATCGTATCGAACTGGTTGCTCTGGGTGAGCGCATCGTAGTTGCCGTCGAACACGGTCACCTGGACGCTGCCATCCTGCACCGCCGGATGCGCCTTCAACTGGTTGCTCCACATCTGCATGAATTCGCCCTTGAGGCCATAGACTGCCGCGCCGATGCGCAGGGGTTTGTTCTGGGCGCTCACACCGGTAGCCACGGCCATGAGCAGCAGGCTGGCGAGGGTTTTCTTGATCATGAATCGTCTCCGTGTTGGTTGTTGTTGGACTTCAGTTTTTCTTGCGCGAGGAATCCAGCAGGACAGCGCCGACGATGATCACGCCCTTGATGACTTGCTGGTAATAGGAAGACACGCCGAGCAGGTTGAGCCCGTTGTTGATGACGCCGATCAGCAATGCGCCCACCACGGTGCCGCCCAGGGTGCCGGTGCCACCCGAGAGCGAGGTACCGCCGATGACCACGGCGGCAATCGCATCCAGTTCGTAGGACACGCCGGCCTGGGGCAATGCGGCGGTGGTACGCGCAGCCAGCAGTACGCCGGCCAGTCCGGCCAGCAGACCGCTGACCACGTACACGGCGAAGAACACCTTGCGGGTATCGATGCCGCTGGTCTTGGCGCTTTTGGCATTGCCGCCCACGGCGTAGATGTAGCGGCCATAGACGGTGAAGCGCAGCACGAACCAGGACAGCGCGATGACCACGCCGAAGATAACGATGGGCACCGGCACGTGCAGGATCTGGGCGCTACCGATGGCCAGCAGGCCAGATGGCAGGTCCGATACCGGCATCCCATCGTTGTAGATGTAGGTGGCCCCGCGGGCCGCACTCAACATGCCCAGCGTGGCCACGAAGGAAGGCACTGCCAGACGCGCCACCAACAGGCCGCTGATGGCGCCCAGTCCGGCACCCGCACCCAGTCCGGCCAGCACCGCCACGGCCGGCGAATAGCCGCCACCGGTGGCCAGCCACGCCGCGACCATGCCGGAGAAGGCCAGTAGTGCGCCCACCGACAGGTCGATGCCGCCGGTGAGCACGACATAGGTCATGCCGATGGCGAGGATGCCATTGATGGAGGTCTGGCGCAGGATGTCGGTCCAGTTCTCCAGCGTCATGAAGTAGGGCGTCGCCAGCGACAGGGCCAGGCAGAGCACGATCAGCGCCGCCAGCACGCCGTAGCGCGCAGTGGCCTGACGCAGGCTGGTCAGGGAAGGCGAGGCCAGGCGATTGGCCGAGAGCGAGGTGGGTTTGGTCATCATGGTGTCTTCAGTGGTTCAGCATCATCGGGACAACATTTCGGCAGGGCGGTATCACATCACTGCGGTATCGCCTCACGAAGCCAGGTGCAGCAGTTCTTCCTGGGTGGTGCGATGGGCATCGACCACCTGCACCATGCGACCGGACTTGAAGATGGCAATGCGGTCGCACAGGTCGAGGATTTCCTGGGCTTCGGAAGAGACCACCAGTGCCGCGCCGCCTTCGTGCACGAAACGGTCGATCAACTGGTAGACCTCGCGCTTGGCCCCTTCATCGATGCCACGCGTGGGTTCATCGCAGAGCAGGCAGCGCGGCTGGGTGGACAGGCAGCGCGCCAGCACCACCTTCTGCTGGTTGCCGCCGCTCATCGATGACACCGGCAGATGGGGCGAACTGACCTTGATCTGCAATCGCTGGATCATCTGTCCGACCAGCGTCTCGACTCGACTGCGCCGGATCAGCGGCAGGCGCGACAGGCGGCGGTAGGCGGCCAGGGCGATGTTGTCCTGGATCGAGGCGCACAACACCAGGCCGCTTTGCTTGCGATCCTCGGTCACCAGCGACAGCCCGGCGGCGATGCTGGCGGCGGGCTTGCCTGAGGGGAGGGGGTGTTCCAGCAGAGTGACGCTGCCACGTTGGGCGCGGGTCAGGCCATAGATGCAATTGAGGTATTCGCTGCGACCGGACCCCATCAAGCCATAGATGCCTACGACTTCGCCGGCGTGGACGCGCAGGGAGATGTCTTCGAATTCGCCATGACGACTCAAGGTGTCGGTGGCCAGTACCGGTGCGCCACCCTGGCGGCGGTTGCGTTCCCGTCCTTGCAGGGTGCGGCCGACGATGGCCTTGACCAGCTCGCTGCGATCGATGTCGCGCATCAGTCCGCTCTGCACGTAGCGACCGTCGCGAAACACCGTGTAGCTGTCGGCGATCTGGAAAATCTCCGACAACCGGTGCGAGACGTAGATGATGCCAGTCCCTTGGGCGGCCACGCTGCGGATGGCGCGAAACAGCACTTCGGTTTCCTTCTCGCCGATGGCCGAGGTGGGTTCGTCCATGATCATGACGTCGCAGTCGTGGCTGAAGGCCTTGGCGATTTCCACCAGTTGCACCTGGGCCAGGCTCAGGTCCTGCATGAGCGCGCGGGCATCGACCTGGAATTGCAGCCGGTCCAGCAGGGCCTGGGCCTGCCGTTGCATGGCGCGGGTATTGACGCAGATGCCGCCGATGCGCGGTTCGCGACCGAGAAACAGATTCTCCGCCACACTCATGCCGGCAATCGGTGACAGCTCCTGCGTGATGATGGCGATGTGATGATCCAGCGCCTCGGCCGGCGAGTGGAAATCCACCGACTTGCCCTTCAGGCGCACCTCGCCGCTGTCCCGCCGCAGCAAGCCCATCAGGATGCCCAGGAAGGTCGATTTGCCGGCGCCGTTGCCGCCGCACAGGGCGTGGACACTGCCGCGCTTGAGTTGCAGACGACCATCGGTGAGCGCGGCGACCTCATTGAAGGCCTTGCTCACCCCGTGCGCTTCCAGCAATAGCTCTGCCATGGCTGTCTCCATTTATGCGCTGATCAAATGTCCAGCGATGATTAAATGTTTGTTGTGGGGGCATCATTGCAAAGAATCTTTTTGCTGTCAACGGTCATTTGTTCACGGTGACAAATAACTTTTTCTTCTTTATTGCGCTGCAATTACGTAAAAAATTAGAATATGTGCCAAATAATCGTGGTTTTTGTGGTGGTCAGGACGTTTTTGCTTTAGTCTTCTGTTGAACAATTGCTCAATGATGGTTAAATGGATTTGTGGCGTACATCAAAGACAGACCATCGACAGGAGGAGACCAAGATGAAAATTGCGATCGGATGTGATGAAGCGGCGTATGCGCTCAAGGAAATCATCAGGGCCCATCTGCTGGCCAAAGGCCTTGACGTGGTGGACTTCGGCACCCATGATACGGAGCCCGTGATTTACCCCGACATCGCCTTTGCGGTGGCCGAACAGATCCGGCAAGGGACGATAGCGCGTGCCGTCCTGCTGTGTGGCACGGGCATCGGCATGGCCATCTCGGCCAACAAGGTGCCGGGTGTGCGCGCGGCGCAATGCCACGACACGTATTCGGCCGAACGCGCCAGCAAGAGCAATGATGCCCAGATCATTACGCTGGGTGCGCGCGTGGTCGGGGCCGAGTTGGCCAAGGCCATCGTCGATACCTGGCTGGCGGCAGAGTTTTCAGGTGGGCGCTCGACCGAAAAACTGGAGCGCATCAAAGAGTATGAACACAATCTGCACAATGCCAAGCGCCTGTAGGCGTGGCATTGCATGGCGCGTACCGGGCGTAGTCCCGAGGCTCATGCTGGTGCGAGCAAAGGGGGGATTCCATGTCCATGGATGAATTGACGCGTCTGGCCACCTTGTATTACGTCGATGGCCTGACGCAGCAGGAGTTGTCGGAGCGCTTTTCGATTTCACGTGCCTCCATTGCACGGATGCTCAAACGTGCCCAGGATGAGGGCATCGTCGAGATCCGCGTGCGCCATCATCCGGGGCAGACCCTGGAACTGGAGCACGCGCTGATGCAGCGCTTCGGTATCGAGCGGGCGCTCATTTCGGTGAGCCACAACGACCAGGATCGCCAGCGCGCCATGCTGGCCGGTCTGGTCGCCAATCACCTGGACCGCAGCCTGACCGATGACAGCATCGTGGCCGTGGGTATCGGTCGCAACATCAACGCCGTTTCCGAACATGCGGTGTCGAACACACGACGCAGCGTCACCTTCGTCTGTGGTATCGGCGGTTACTATCGCGGTGGCGAGACGATGAATTCAGACCACATCTGCCGCCGCCTGGCCTCGCGCTTCGGTGGCGAGAGCGAGACGCTCTATGCGCCTGCGGTGGTCAACAGCGCCGCCGTGCGCGATGCGCTGCTGGCCAACGATGCGGTGCGGCCCACGCTGGACAAGGCGCGGCGCGCCGATGTGGCCCTGATCGGCGTGGGCGACATCAATGAAGACAGCCAGATGGTCAGGATGGGCTGGTTCACGCCACAGGAAATCCAGGAGCTCAAGCGCCAGGGGGCGGTGGGCGACATGATGGGCTACGACTTCATCAATATCCAGGGTGAACCAACCCGCACCGAGACCCATTCCCGTGTCATCGGGCTGACGGTCGATGACCTGCGGCGCATTCCCGACGTCATTGCGGTGGCCAGCGAAAGCAGCAAGGCCAGTGCCATGCTGGGCGCCTTGCGCACCGGGACCATCAAGACCCTGGCCACCACCGACAGCATTGCGCATACCTTGCTGACCTTGGAAGAGGCGACCCGCCAGGCTGCCCGCTGAAGCGCGTTCGGCAAACGACAAGGCCGCATCGTCATCGATGCGGCCTTGTCGTTGGTCGGGCTACCATGACGGCAGCCCAGGGGATGGTCCGTGCGCGACTCAGCGCAGCGCTTCGACGATCTGCTCCAGTTTCACCGCATCGGCGGCGAACTGGCGGATGCCTTCGGCCAGTTTTTCGGTCGCCATGGCATCGGCGTTCAAGGCCAGGCGGAAGGCCTTTTCGTCCAGCGAGATGCGCTTGATGTCGGCGGCATCAGCGGCTTCCTTGCTGAGCTTGCGCTCGACTGGCGCATCGCTGTCGGCCAGTTTTTGCAGCAGGTCCGGGCTGATGGTGAGCAGGTCGCAACCGGCCAGCTCGACGATCTGCGAGGTATTGCGGAAGCTCGCGCCCATCACTTCGGTAGCGTAACCGAACTTGCGGTAATAGTTGTACACCGCCTTGACCGACTGCACGCCCGGGTCGTCGCTGCCGGTGTATTCCTGGCCGCTGGACTTCTTGTACCAGTCATAGATGCGGCCCACGAAGGGCGAGATCAGTTGCACACGGGCCTCGGCGCAGGCAATGGCTTGCGGCAGCGAGAACAGCAGGGTGAGGTTGCAGCGGATGCCGTCCTGTTCCAGGATCTCGGCGGCGCGGATGCCTTCCCAGGTGGAGGCGATCTTGATCAACACGCGCTCGCGGGCGATGCCGGCTTCTTCATACAGGCGGATCAGCTCGCGGCCCTTGGCGACCGTGCCTTCGGTGTCGAAGGACAGGCGCGCATCGGTCTCGGTGGAGACGCGCCCCGGGATGAGTTTGAGGATTTCCAGGCCGAAGGCGATCAGCAGGCGGTCGATGATCTCATCGGTGCTCTTGCCGGCATGGGCCTTGACGACGGACTCCAGCAGCGGCTGGTACTCGGCCT
Organism: Herbaspirillum sp. B65; assembly: GCF_000333555.1. NCBI lineage: Bacteria > Pseudomonadati > Pseudomonadota > Betaproteobacteria > Burkholderiales > Oxalobacteraceae > Herbaspirillum > Herbaspirillum sp. B65. Next base: position 10,813 of record NZ_BADI01000774.1, read on the forward strand.
TCTGCACGGCCTTCAGGATCAGCGAGGGATTGGTGGTGGCGTCCTGGGGCGCGAAGGCCTTCATCGCCTGGAAGTCGCCGGTGTCGGCCACGATGGTGGTGTACTGCTTCAACTGTTCAAGCTGGCTCATGGGAAATCCTGTTGCTGGAGGTGAAGAATGTAGGGTGACATTGTACGCAAAGGCCATCCCTTGTCTGTCGTTGAATCACTGATCCTTGATCTGTTGCTCCTGAGGTGGAACTTAGCGGAAGAAGGAGTCGAATTGCATGTCGAACTTCTGCAGCGACTTCTGCGCGTTCTGCATTTTCTTGCGGAATTCCGGTCCGCGCCGCAAGGCCAGGCCCACCGCCAGGATGTCGATCACCACCAGATGCGCCAGGCGCGCCGAGATCGGCGTGTAGGGATCGATGTTGAAGGATAGATCGATGGGCACCAGTACCGTGGCCAATTCGGCCAGCGGGGTGCCGGAGGGACCCAGCACGATGATGTCGGCGCCCCCCTTGCGCGCCAACTGGATCGAGCGCAGCAGGGCGGCATTGCCGCCGCGCTGCGAAATGGCCACTACGCAGTCGCCGGCCTTCAGCAGCGAGGCGGCAATGCTGTGGATGTGCGGGTCGGAGTAGGCCACGGTGGGCACGCCCGAGCGGAAGAACTTGTGCTGGGCATCGTTGGCCACGATGCCGGAGGTGCCCTGGCCGTAGAACTCGATCTTGTTGGCGCGCGCCAGCACGTCCAGCGCCAGCTGGATGGCATCCGGGTTCAGGTGGTTGCGCAGGTCCAGCAAGGTGTTGATGGAACGGCTGCAGATCTTGTTGACCAGATCGGCGGCCAGGTCATCCTGGGCCAGTGTCTCGTCGGCGCCGGGCAAGGCCAGCGCCAGGCTTTGCGCCAGCTTGAGCTTGAAGTCATGCCAGCCTTCGTAACCGATGGCGCGGCAGAAGCGGATCACGGTCGGTTCCGACACTTCCGCATTCTTGGCCAGCGCCGTCAGGTTCTCCGCCAGCGCCAGTTGCGGATTGGCGAGGATGGTCGCCGCCACCTTCTTCTCCGACTTGGAGAGGGAGTTGATGTGGGTGCGAATGGAGTCGAGCAGCATGGACATGAGGTTGACCTGGTGAGGCGATGAGGCGGAGGTCAGACCTCTGGCAAGGCTTCTTCACGCCACTGCAGGCCGTCGCGACCGATCAGGGCACTGGCCGCAGCCGGTCCCCAGGTGCCGGCGTTGTAGGGCACCGGGTCGGCTTCCTGCTGATCCCAATAATTGAGGATCGGCTCCACCCACTCCCAGGCCGCTTCCAGTTCGTCGCTGCGCATGAAGAGCGTCAGGTGACCACGCAGCACGTCCAGCAGCAGGCGCTCGTAGGCATCCATGCGCGGGGTCTTGAACTTCTCGCGGAAGTCCAGTTCCAGCTCGACCGGACGCAGGCGCATCCCATCGCCCGGCTGCTTGGCCATCAGGTTCATGTGCAGCCCTTCATCGGGCTGCAGGCGGATCACCAGGCAGTTGGGAGTGTCGTTCTGGTGCGCGAAGATGGAGTGCGGCACGCTCTTGAAGCGCACCACGATCTCGGCCAGCGAGTCGGCCATGCGTTTGCCGGTGCGCAGGTAGAAGGGTACCCCGGCCCAGCGCCAGGTGTCGATCTCGGCCTTGACCGCGACGTAGGTCTCGGTGCGCGAATCGGGATTGGCGTCGGCTTCCTTGCGGTAGCCCGGCACGGCCACGCCATCGACGTGACCGGCGCGGTATTGGCCACGCACCACGTTCATGGCCAGCGTAGTCGGGGTAAAGCGTTTCAGTGAGCGCAGCACCTTCAGTTTTTCGTCCCGCACGGCATCGGCCGAATTGGAGACAGGCGGCTCCATGGCGACGATACACAGCAGTTGCAGCAGGTGATTCTGCAGCATGTCGCGCAGCGCGCCGGAGGTGTCGTAGTAGTCGAAGCGGCCACCTACGCCGAGTTCTTCGGCGATGGTGATCTGCACATCGGAAATCCATTCACGCCGCCACAGCGGTTCGAACAGCACATTGCCAAAGCGCAGCGCCAGCAGGTTCTGCACCGCTTCTTTGCCCAGATAGTGGTCGATACGGAAGATCTGCGATTCCTGGAAGAAGCGACCCACTTGCGCATTGATGTCGCGCGCGCTTTCCAGGTCGCGGCCCAGCGGTTTTTCCAGCACCACGCGCGCGCTCGGAGTGACCAGTCCGGCCTTGGAGAGGTTCTCGCAGATCGAGGCAAACAGGCTGGGCGGCGTGGCCAGGTAGAACACGCGGGCCAGGCCGTCGATATCGCGCAGGGCTTCCTTCAGATGAGCGAAGCTGTCGGCATCCTTGGCATTGACCGAGGCGTATTGCAGGCGGTTGGTGAAGCGTTCCCAGACGGCGGCGTCCAGGTTGGAGGAGGGGACGTGGGGTTTGGAATCCTTTTCCACCAGCTTCAGGAAATCCTCGCGGGATTTTTCTTCGCGGCCCAGGCAGATGATGCGTGCATTGGGGGGCAGGTCGCGACCGCGGTCACGCGCGTAGAGCGCCGGCAGCAGCTTGCGCATGGAGAGGTCGCCGGTGCCGCCGAATAAAACCAGATCGAAATCAGAAGTAGCCATGTCGTGTGTTGTCTCTGTGTGCGTGAAGTAGCGCCTTGCCGCGCTACGTTAGTTTTCCTGCAATGCCTGGCGCGCCAGCGCGATCAGGGCGCTGGTGGAGGCATCGTGGCGTGCTGCATCGGGTGCGGCGTCGGACTTCAGTTCGGCCAGGATGGTCTTGGCCAGGACCTTGCCCAGTTCCACTCCCCACTGGTCGAAGCTGTTGATGCCCCAGATCGCCCCCTGCACGAAGGTCTTGTGTTCGTACAGCGCAATCATCGCACCCAGGGCGTGCGGGCTCAGTTCGGGCAGCAGCAGGGTATTGCTGGGGCGGTTGCCGGTGAAGGTTTTGTGCGGGACCAGCGCCGCAAGTTCCACTTCCGGCACGCCTTGTGCCTGCAGGTCGGCACGCACTTCGGCGGCGTCCTTGCCGCGCATGAAGGCTTCGGACTGTGCAAAGCAGTTGGCCAGCAGCGTGGCCTGATGCTCGGCAATGCTGTGTGAAGGTTTGAGTACGGCGATGAAATCGATGGGCGTGATGTCCGTGCCCTGGTGCAACAACTGGAAGTAGGCGTGCTGGCCGTTGGTGCCGACGTCGCCCCAGATGGCCGGACAGGTCTGTACCGACACCGGTGTGCCGTCACGCGTGATGCGCTTGCCGTTGCTCTCCATGTCCAGCTGCTGGAGATAGGCCGGGAAGAAGCGCAGCCATTGGTGATAGGGCGCGATGGTCAGCGAGGCACTGTCGAGGAAGTTGCGGTTCCAGATGCCCACCAGGGCCTGGATCACCGGCATATTCGATTCCAGTGGCGCTGTGCGGAAGTGGCGGTCCATGTCGTGGGCGCCGGCCAGGAACTGGGCGAAATGTTCGTAGCCGATCAGCAGCGCCACCGGCAGGCCGATGGCCGACCATACCGAGTAGCGGCCGCCGACCCAGTCCCAGAAGGGGAACATGTTGGCCGTATCGATGCCGAACGCGGCGACCTCGGTGGCATTGGTGGAGACTGCCACGAAGTGTCGGGCCAGGTCTTGCTGCTTGCCGTGCTGCAAGAACCAGGCGCGCGCCGACTTGGCGTTGAGCATGGTTTCCTGCGTGGTGAAGGTCTTGGAGGCGACGATGAACAGCGTGGTCTCGGGATCGATGCGCGAGAGCACCTCATCAAGGTCGTGGCCATCGACGTTGGAGACGAAGTGTGCCGTCAGGCGTGCATGTTGGTAGTCGCGCAGGGCCGTACAGACCATCTGTGGACCCAGGAAGGAGCCGCCGATGCCGATGTTGACGATGTCGGTGATCTCGCGTCCGGTGTAGCCGCGCCAGGTGCCGCTGCGCACCTGCTCGGAAAAGCTGCGCATGTGCTGCAAGACCCGATGAACCTCCGGCGCCACCGCTTGTCCGTCCACTTGGGTGTCACAGGCATCAAGCGGGGCGCGCAGGGCGGTGTGCAAGACCGCGCGATGTTCGGTAAAGTTGATCTTCTCGCCGCTGAACATGGCCTCGCGCAGTGCTTCCACCCCGCGCTCGCGCGCCAGGCTCATCAGCAGCGCCAGCGTGTCGGCGTTGAGACGGTTCTTGGAATAGTCCAGCAAGAGCCCGGCAGCGCGCACGTGCATACGTTCGAAGCGGTCGGGTTGCTGGGCGAACAGATCGCGCAGGTGCCATTGAACTGCCGTGGCATGATGGGCTTGCAATGCCTGGTAGGCGGCCGTGTCGGTCAGAGCGGTGGTATGCATGAGTTGGATGTCGGTTGGCTGTGGTGGCCTGGCTCATCAATGCGTGTAATACGAGTCATCAGTACGAGCGATGCGCAGTGCGTGATGCAAGAGACACACTGCTGGCCGCGTTCATGTTCTCGGAGTAACGTAGCAGACTATACATCAATTGGCGCCAAAGTGGTAGTTTCACTACAGTTTATGACGCCCCTGTTACATTGCCGGCGGGCATGGTCGCGGCGTTGATTAAAGTCCGAAGTGATAAGGCTTTTGAAGCGGATTGTTCGCGACCAATGAAAAGACGCGCGGCGCTGGCCTGCTGCGAGGGTCTAAGTGTATGATTTCATTCGGCCAAAATTGTGTAGTAAAATTACAGTGTTAACGCTAACAGGAAACCGACAATGCCTCTCAACGCTACCTTAGCCAGCGTCACCCAACGCATCGCCGAACGTAGCCGTCCCTATCGGACCGCTTATCTCGAACGCCTGGAAGCGGCCCGCCGCAAGGGCGCACAGCGCGGCGCGCTGGCCTGTACCAACCTGGCGCACGGCTTCGCCGCCTTCCCCGCCAATGACAAGCTGAAGTTGAAGGAAGACAAGGCGCCGTCGCTGGCCATCGTTTCGGCCTACAACGACATGCTCTCGGCGCACCAGCCCTTCGAGCGTTTCCCCCAGATCATCAAGGACGCCGCCCGTGAAGCCGGCGCCGTGGCGCAGTTCGCCGGTGGCACCCCGGCCATGTGCGATGGCGTCACGCAAGGCCAGAGCGGCATGGAGATGTCACTGTTCTCGCGCGATACCATCGCCATGGCCACTGCGGTGGCGCTGTCGCATAACATGTTCGACGCCGCGCTGTACCTGGGCGTATGCGACAAGATCGTGCCGGGCCTGTTGATCGGCGCGCTGCATTTCGGTCACCTGCCGGCCGTGTTCGTACCGGCCGGCCCCATGACCAGCGGCATGAGCAATAGCGACAAGGTCAAGATCCGCCAGCTCTACACGGCTGGCAAGATCGGCCGTGCCGAGCTGCTGGAAGCCGAAGCGAAGTCCTACCATGGCGCCGGTACCTGCACTTTCTACGGGACCGCCAACAGCAACCAGATGTTGATGGAAGCCATGGGCCTGCACCTGCCGGGCGCCGCCTTCATCACCCCCAATACCCCGCTGCGCGATGCGCTCACCGCGGCCGCTGCCAAGCAGGCCGCCAAGATCACCGACCTCGGTTCGCAATACACCCCGGTAGGACGCATGATCGATGAGAAGGCCATCGTCAACGCCATCGTCGCGCTGCACGCTACGGGCGGCTCCACCAACCACACCCTGCACCTGGTGGCCATCGCCAAGGCGGCTGGCATCGTGATCGACTGGGACGACTTCGACAAGCTCTCGGCCGTGGTGCCGCTGATCACCAGGATCTATCCCAACGGCAGCGCCGACGTGAACCACTTCCACGCCGCAGGCGGCACCGGTTTCGTGCTGCGCGAACTGATCGATGCCGGCCTGATGCATGACGACGTCACCACCATCCTCGGCCAGGGGCTGCGCCAGCACTGCAAGGAGCCGATGCTGGCGGCCGAAGGCGAGAACGGTCGTCCCGGCATCGTCACCTGGCATGACGCCCCCGTCCAGAGCGGTGATGAAGGTGTGCTGGGCACGGTGGCCAAGCCCTTCGCCGCAGACGGTGGCCTGAAACTGCTGCAAGGCAACCTGGGCCGTGCCGTCATCAAGATCTCGGCGGTCAAGCCTGAGCATCGCGTGGTGGAAGCCCCGGCCGTGGTGTTCCACTCGCAGGAAGCCTTCATGGCAGCCTTCAAGGCGGGCGAGCTGGACCGCGATTTCGTGGCCGTGATCACCTTCCAGGGCCCGCGTGCCAACGGCATGCCCGAGCTGCACGCACTGACCCCGGCGCTGGGTATCCTGCAGGACAAGGGCCGTCACGTGGCGCTGGTCACCGATGGCCGCATGTCGGGCGCATCGGGCAAGGTGCCGGCCGCCATCCACGTCACGCCCGAAGTGCTGGGCGGTGGCCCGCTGGGCCGGGTGCGCAATGGCGACATCATCCGCCTGGATGCCGAGACCGGCACCCTGCAGGCCAAGGTCGAGGCCGCCGAATGGGAAGCCCGTGCGCTGGACAGCGCTGACCTCTCGGGCAACCAGCACGGCATGGGCCGCGAATTGTTCAGCCTGTTCCGCAACGCGGTGGGAACCGCAGAAGAGGGCGGCGCCACCTTCGGCCTGCCGCCGATTTTTGAGAAAGAGAAAGCCACGGTATGAAGACCACACTGGAAATCATGCGCGCCTCGCCGGTCATTCCGGTGATCGCCATCGACAAGTTCGAACACGCCGTTCCGCTGGCGCGCGCTTTGGTGGCAGGCGGCATCCGCGTGCTGGAAGTCACGCTGCGCACTGAACACGGCCTGCCGGCCATCCGCGCCATTGCCGAGCAGGTGCCCGAGGCCATCGTCGGCGTGGGCACGCTGACTGCACCGGAAGAATTCACGGCCTCGCGTGATGCCGGCGCCGTCTTCGGTGTATCGCCCGGCCTGACCCCGGCGTTGATCGAAGCGGCCAAGCGCAGCGGTCTGCCGCTGCTGCCGGGTGTGATGACCCCCTCCGAAGTGATGGCCGCACGCGAGGCAGGCTTCCGCCAACTGAAGCTATTCCCGGCCGTGCCGGCAGGCGGCATCGGTATGCTCAACGGCATTGCAGGGCCCTTGGCTGATGTCTCCTTCTGCCCGACCGGTGGCATCACGCAAGAGACGGCACCGCAGTTCCTGGCCTGCAAGAATGTGGTGTGCGTGGGCGGCTCCTGGCTGACCCCGAAGGCCGCCATCGAGGCCGGTGATTGGGACAAGATCACCGAGATTGCCAAGGCGGCGGCTGCGTTGAAGAAGGGTTGAGTTTTCTGTAGTCTGAAAGAAGGACGGTATCCACGATCCCGATACCGTTTGGCAGAAGATCCAGAAAGCCTCGGTGAACAGCCGAGGCTTTTTGTTTGGCATGCTGGAAGCAGATCAATTTGTCACTTTTCAGACTAGTCGTTCCCTAAGCTTGGTGTAGCATATTCCGGCATCCGCTTCGCCAAAACGCACTTCACAATAAAGTTTGAACGCGGCGCGCTCCGGAGGCGAAAGCTGATTCAATGGAATGAAATCAAGTCCTATCTGGACTGGATTGAAGAAGCGAAATTGCAGAGAAGGTCGATGCTTGATGAACGGTTCCCAAGTAACGCCCATCTCGTGATCTCCGACGACTCGCTCGATGCCAATAAAGGGCGATAGTGCAGCGGTAGCGGCTATCGCAAACGCGATCTTGAAAATGGGACCTTTCATGGCGGCTAAAATTGAAATGGAGTTGGAATAGCGTTTTGATCAACGTGGAAGATATTGGGTTCGGCAGTCCTTACCATTTCAAGAAAAAGGGCGGGAGCGATTGACTCGCTACCCGCCCTTTTCCTTTTCCTGCTTTTACTTTTGATTCCTTGGCCGTCACT
>NZ_BADI01000773.1:0-5815 GCF_000333555.1 Herbaspirillum sp. B65
CAGTGTTTGACCGTGCAAATGTTAGCGTTATCATCGCGCCGCATGTTAACGCTAACATCCGAACCTCCGGGCACACGGAGGCGGTGCTGGTCGCGACATACCACACTCAGGACAATCAGATAACACTACGCAGATAGTGCAGGTGTTCGTGCCGCCCAGGCCGGCCCGCAGGAGACGTTCGCCCCTGGCATCGCTGCGGGCCGCGTGGCTGCGGTCTTGCCGCTGGCCGCACGGCATCGGCTATCGGCAATCGGAGATCCCATGCTGGGAATGAGCCACGACGCCACCTTGCTGTTCAATGCAGTCATCGCGATCCTCGCGCTGATCCTGATGATCACGCGCTTGCGCATCCATCCTTTTATCGCCCTGACCATCACGTCGGGCTTGCTTGGACTGATCTCGGGGATGCCCTTGCCCAAGATCGTCAAGTCCTTCCAGGACGGCTTCGGCGGCGTGCTCGGTTTCGTGGGCATCGTGCTGGGCCTGGGGACCATGCTGGGCAAGCTCATGGCCGAGTCCGGCGGAGCCGACCAGATTGCGCAGACGCTGGTGCGCGCCTTCGGCCGCGAGCGGGTGCACTGGGCCATGATGATGGGCGCCTTCCTGGTGGGCATTCCCTTGTTCTTCGAGATCGGCTTCGTGCTCCTGATCCCGCTGGTGTTCATCGTGGCGCGTCGCTCGGGCGTGCCGCTGTTCAAGATCGGGATGCCCATGCTGGCCAGCCTGTCGGTGATGCACGGCCTGGTGCCGCCGCATCCGGGGCCGCTGTTGGCCATCGGCATCTTCGGTGCCGACATTGGCAAGACCATCTTCTATGGATTGCTGGTGGGCCTGCCCACGGTCATCATTGCCGGTCCCCTGTTCGGCGCCTTCATCTCGCGTTACGTCGACATCAAACCGTCCGAGGAATTGATGGCGCAACTGGCGCGTGAACCGCAGACCACCAATCTGCCGGGCTTCACCACGACGTTGGTGACGGTGCTGGCGCCGGTGTTCCTGATGCTGTTGAAGACCTTGGTCGATGTCACCCTGCCTGACGGCCACCCCCTGCGCGACTTGATGGACTTCATCGGCAACCCCATCGTGGCTCTGCTGGCCGCACTCCTGCTGGCGATCTGGACCTTTGGCATCGCCCGTGGCTTCAGCCGCCAGCAAGTGCTCAAGTTCGTTGACCAGAGCCTGGCGCCGACTGCGGCCATCGTGCTCATCATCGGCGCCGGTGGCGGCTTCAAGCAGATGCTGGTCAATTCCGGCGTGGGCACGTCCATCGGCCAACTGGCTGTCCATGCGCAGATCTCGCCGTTGCTGCTGGCCTGGTTCGTGGCCGGCGTGATTCGTGTGGCGACCGGTTCGGCCACGGTGGCCACCATCACCGGGGCCGGTATCGTGGCGCCGCTGGTGGCGCTGATCCCCGGTACCAACAAGGAATTGCTGGTGCTGGCCACCGGCGCCGGTTCGCTGATCCTGTCGCACGTCAACGATGCCGGCTTCTGGCTGGTCAAGGAATACTTCAACATGAGCGTCGGTGAGACCTTCAAGACCTGGACGGTGATGGAAACCCTGATCTCGGTTGTTGCTATCATCTTCATCATGTTGCTCAACCTGGTCGTCTAAGACCCCGCAACGCCCGGCTGGTCCGGGCGTCTTGCTTTGCCTGATAAGGAAAATTCACATGTCCTCTTGCGCCCGCTACATGCTCGGTGTCGATATCGGTACCACCAGCACCAAGACCGTCGTCTTCACGCTCGACGGCAAGGTGCTTGCCCAGTATGCAGAGGAATATCCGGTGATCTGCACCGAACCGGGCATGGCGGAACAGGACCCGGATCAGATCGTGGCGGCTGCGCTGGCCTCCATTGGCGGCGCGGTCAAGGCCGCCAAGGCGTTGCCCGAGGATATCGCGCTGCTTTCCTTCAGCGCGGCCATGCATAGCGTCATCGCGCTGGACGCCGACAACCGGCTGCTGTGCAACAGCATCACCTGGGGCGATATCCGCGCCTCGGTGTGGGCCGAGCGCATCAAGCACGAGCACGATGGCAATGCCATCTATCGCCGCACCGGTACGCCCATCCATCCGATGTCGCCGCTGTGCAAGCTGATGTGGCTGCGTCATGAAAAGCCGGAAGTCTTCCAGCGGGCGGCCCGCTTCGTGGGCATCAAGGAATATCTGCTGTACCAGTTGTTCGGTCAATGGGTGGTGGATCACTCCATCGCCTCGGCCACCGGCATGTTCAACCTGCGCGAGCTGGCCTGGGACCAGGGGGCGCTGGCACTGCTGGGCGTCAAGCCCGAGCAATTGCCCACGCCAGTGCCCACCACCCACCGGCTGCCGGCGCTTTCGCCCGAGATGGCGCAGCGCCTGGGCCTGGCGGTCGATACCCCCTTCATCATCGGCGCCAACGATGGCGTGCTCTCCAACCTGGGCGTCAACGCCATCGAGGTCGGTCACGTGGCGGTGACCATCGGCACCTCCGGCGCCATGCGCACCGTCATCGATGAACCGCTGACCGATCCGCATGGTCGCCTGTTCTGCTATGCCTTGACCGAAAAGCACTGGGTGGTGGGCGGACCGGTCAACAATGGCGGCAACATCTTCCGTTGGGTGCGCGATGAACTGGCGACCGCGGAAGCGGCCGCAGCGCGCGAGGAGGGTGTCGATCCCTATGAGGCCCTGACCCGTATCGCCGAGCAGGTGCGGCCCGGCGCGGAGGGCTTGCTGTTCCATCCCTTCATGGCCGGTGAGCGTGCGCCGCTGTGGAATGCCGACCTGCGCGGTTCCTTCTTCGGCCTGGCCCTGCATCACGGCAAGCACCACATGATCCGCGCTGCACTGGAAGGCGTGATCTTCAATCTCTACAGCATCCTGCCGGCACTGGAAGAGCTGGTCGGTCCCACCAAACGCATGATGGCCACCGGCGGCTTCGCTCGCTCGGCGCTGTGGCGCCAGATGATGGCCGACATCTTCAACCGTGAAGTGGTGGTGCCGGAAAGCGTGGAATCGTCTTGCCTGGGCGCCGCCGTGCTGGGGGCCTGGGCATTGGGCCTGGTGCCGTCGCTGTCGGTGATCTCGGGCATGGTCGGTTCCACCAATCACCATACCCCCGAGGCTGACGCGGTGGCCGTCTATGGTCGCCTGCAACCCATCTTTGCAGCCATTCCGGCCAAGCTGGAGGCGGAGTATCACGCCATCGCCGCGTTCCAGCGCGAGACCGGAAGGCCGCACTGAGTCCTGTTTTGCGCCCGTGCGGGCAAGGCAGGGTTTGACAATGAAATTTCCGACAAGAAGAAAGACACCTCATGACCATCAAGACCACCCCCTTGCCCGCAGGATTGCAGGGCTTTTCCCTGGAAGGTAGGCTGGCCCTCATCACCGGTTCTTCCGGTGGCATCGGCCTGGCGCTGGCGCGCGGCATGGCGCAAGCGGGCGCGGCCATCGTGCTCAACGGGCGCGATGCCGGCAAGCTCGCCAAGGTTGCCGCGCAACTGCGGGCCGAGGGACATACCATCCATGAATCCAGCTTCGATGCAACCTCCGCCGAAGACGTGAAGGCCGCGGTGCAGAAGATCGAAAGCGAGATCGGCGCCATCGACATCCTGGTCAACAATGCCGGCATCCAGCGCCGCAATCCGCTGGAAGAGTTCAAGGAATCGGACTGGCACGACCTCATCAATACCAACTTGAACAGCGTCTTCTATGCCGCCCAGGCGGTAGCCCGCCACATGATCCCGCGTGGCGCCGGCAAGATCATCAACATCTGCTCGGTACAGAGCGAACTGGGTCGCCCAGGTATTGCACCCTATACCGCCACCAAGGGCGCGGTGAAGATGTTCACCAAGGGCATGGCCATCGACTGGGGCAAGTACGGCATCCAGGTCAATGGCCTGGGGCCGGGCTACTTCAAGACTGAGATGAACATGGCCCTGGTCAATGATGCCAAATTCACCGACTGGCTGGTGGGCCGCACGCCGTCGCGCCGCTGGGGTGACGTCGAAGACCTGGTGGGCGCAGCTGTATTCCTGGCCAGCGATGCCTCGCGCTTTGTCAATGGCCATATCCTCTACGTGGATGGCGGTGTGACCGCGACCTTGTAAATCATTTACCTCATTTTCGGAGAAGACCATGCAACAAGGCCTCGTCATCCATGCGCCGCACGACCTGCGCATCGAACCACTCGATACCGGCGCGCTGCAGCCGCAACAACTGAAGGTCAAGGTCAAGGCCGGCGGCATCTGTGGCTCGGACCTGCACTACTATCACCACGGCGGTTTCGGCGTGGTACGCATCAAGGAGCCGATGGTGCTGGGCCATGAAGTGTCGGGCCAGATCGCCGAAGTGGGTTCGGCCATCACCGACATCGCTCCTGGCACGCGTATCGCCATTTCTCCCAGCCGCCCCTGTGGCCTGTGCAAATACTGCCAGGAAGGCAAGCAGAACCACTGCCTGGACATGCGCTTCTACGGCAGCGCCATGCGCACCCCGCACGTGCAGGGCGCGTTCCGCCAGGAAATCATCATCGAACGTTCGCAAGCCCACATCGTGGCCGACCACGTCAGCGATGGCGAAGCCGCCATGGCCGAACCATTGTCGGTAGCGCTGCACGCGGTGCGTCGCGCTGGTCCATTGGTGGGCAAGCGGGTGCTGGTGACCGGCTGTGGCCCGATCGGCGCGCTGGTCGTGGTGGCGGCGCGCCGCGCCGGGGCGCTGGAAGTGGTGGTCACCGATGTGGCCAGGATGCCGCTGGAAACCGCGCTCAAGGTCGGTGCCGACCGTGCCATCAACATGGCCGAGACCCCCGATGCGCTCAAGGCGTATGCCGCCGACAAGGGGACCTTCGATGTGCTCTTCGAGGCCAGCGGCAACGAACGGGCCCTGGTCGGTGCGCTGGAAGCCTTGCGTCCGCAAGCCATCATCGTGCAGGTCGGCCTGGGTGGGGATATCCAGTTCCCGGCCAACCTGCTGGTGGGCAAGGAGCTGGACTGGCGCGGCGCTTTCCGCTTCCACGAAGAGTTCGCCATGGCGGTGGAATTGATGAACCGCAAGCTGGTGGATGTGAAGCCGTTGATCTCGGCTACCTATCCGATTTCCCAGGCGGTGGAAGCCTTCGAGATCGCTGGCGACCGCTCACAGATGATGAAGGTACAGATCAGCTTCGACTGAAAATACTGGGACGGGGCGGGTAATCGCCTCATACCAGCGATCAGGAATGCCGTCCCGCACCTTGCCGGACGGCATTCTGTCTTTATCGCCTTGCAGGAATGCCGCGCATCGATTGACAAGCTCTGCTGCGCGCTATAAGTTGCTTGCCATTACTTGGCGTCCTTGCAACAACACCGATGCCATCCTGAATGTACCGCGCTGTACCTCTGGGGGGAGGAATTCATGTCCAGGCCTGGGTTTCGCACGTTGACCGTGGGTCAGCGTTTGTTCGTGCTGATCCTGTTGGCCATGCTGGGTCTGGTCGCCACGGCCGTCGTCAGTATGCGCCAGATCGAGAACGTCTTTCAGGCCGCCAGCTATGCCCAGGCCAGGACCGTGCCCAGCGTGACCACGCTGGATGATGCGCTGGGCGCTTTCAATGCCATCCAGGGGCGGGTCTACAACTATCTCACCAATCCCGATGCCAATGACCGCGGCCGCCTGATGCAGGAGATGGGCGTGCACCGCGCACGCATGAACAAGCAGCTCAAGACCTATACCGAGGTACATGTTTCCGACGATGCCGACCGCGCCATGCTGGCCGATGACTATGCCCACATTGCCACCTTCGAGGAAGTGGTGCAGCGCCTGCTCGGGCTGGCCGGCAAGAGCAGAGGC
>NZ_BADI01000772.1:0-6621 GCF_000333555.1 Herbaspirillum sp. B65
CAAGCAAGCGCAGGAGCAGGGCTTGCGACTGTTGAAGAAAGTCGGGCTGGAACACAAGGCCAAGGACTATCCCGGCACCTTGTCCGGGGGGCAGAAGCAGCGCGTGGCGATTGCCCGTGCCCTGGCCATGGAACCCAAGGTCATGCTGTTTGATGAGCCGACCTCGGCACTGGACCCGGAACTGGTCGGCGAAGTGCTGCAAGTGATGCAGGACCTGGCGGCCGACGGCATGACCATGCTTATCGTCACCCATGAAATGGGCTTTGCGCGCGAAGTAGCCGATGTGGTGGTAGTGATGGATCATGGCAGCATCGTCGAATCCGGCGCGCCCTCGGCCATCTTTACCGAACCGCGCGAGGCGCGTACCCGCAGCTTCTTGCAAACCATGCTGGCTCGCGAGGTGGCGCATGGTGCTTGAGCTCAAGTCGCAACCGGTACCGCTGCAGGCCCGCGGCCCGCAGCGGACCAGCGCCATCCAGTTCGTCGGCGAACTGGGCCGTATTGCTGCCGTGCCCTGGAAGAACGAAGGTGGCCAGACCCGTGAACTGTGCGTGGAGCCAGCCGATGCGGATTTCGCCCATTTCGTGTGGCGCGTGAGCGTGGCCGATGTGGGTGTCGATGGTGAATTCTCGACCTTCGATGGCATCGACCGCACCATCGTCCTGCTGGAGGGCGGTGGCTTCACCATGCACAGCCAGGGTCGCCAGGTGCAGGATCTGGCGCAATGCTTCGTCCCCCATGCGTTCCCGGGTGAACAAGCCATCAGCGTGCGCCTGCATGGCGCACCGACCCTGGATTTCAACCTGATGGTGCGGCGTGAGCGCGCACAGGGCAGGGTGGTGGTCTTGGGTGACATCCAGGAGCGTCGCCTGCCAGCGGCTACCGTGCTGGTCTATGTCGCCCAGGGGGCGGCTTGCCTGTCGGACCAGCATGGCCTGCGCCAGACCTTGCGCCGAGGCGAATTTGCCCGCCTGCGCGAGGAGCCGGCGGCAACGCTCCCCGATCTGCTCTGCGCCCCGGACTCGGTGGTGCTGGCAGTGTGCATTGACCGCAAGGGGTGACGAAAGCCGTCCTGCCCCCATGCTCAACGCGCCGAGCCTTCCCGCCCTCGCGGTTTCACCCGCTGCAAGCGGCCTGGGAGCGCCCGGCATACACTACAGAATCGCCAACATAAGGGTGAGCATATGGCATCGCTCAGCGAACAAACGCCACAACACCTGAATCAACAAGATGAACCTCAAGCGGCGGGTACTTTGTTTTGCCCGCTGGCCTTGCTGCCCCAGGGTTGGTGCCGCGACGTACTGCTGCGCTGGGATAGCAGCGGCAGCTTGATCGCGGTCCAGGCCGACAGCCAGCGCGGTCAGGCCGACCTGGCCGCAGGGCCGGTGATTGCAGGGATGCCCAATCTGCATTCGCACGCCTTCCAGCGCGCCATGGCGGGCTTGACCGAAGTCATGGGCAGTCCCTCGGACTCCTTCTGGAGCTGGCGCAAGCTGATGTACCGTTTTGCCCAGCGCCTGCAGCCCGAGCACCAGGAAGCCATCGCCCGCCATCTGTACATCGAGATGCTCAAGGCCGGCTATACCTCGGTATGTGAATTCCATTACCTGCACCATGCGCCGGGCGGCGTGCCCTATGCCGACCGTGCCGAACTGGCGCTGTGCCTGATGCAGGCTGCCAGCCAGGCGGGCATCGGCATGACGCTCTTGCCGGTGCTGTACCAGTATGGCGGTTTTGGCAGCCAGCCCCCGTCGGGCGAGCAGGCGCGTTTCATCGGCTCGGCGCAGAGCCTGCTGGCCCTGCGCGAACGCCTGTTGCAAGCCCTGCCGGAAAACCCCATGCGCCGCTATGGCGTGGCCCCGCATTTCCTGCGCGCGGTGTCGCCGGCAGGGCTGGATGAATTGGTGCAGGCCTGCGCCGCCAGTCGGGGGGGCAGGATGCTCCCATTCACATTCATATCGCTGAACAGTGGCGTGAAGTCCAGGACTGCCTGGCCTGGTGCGCCCAGCGGCCGGTGCGATGGCTGCTCTCGCTGCAACAACTCGATGCACGCTGGTGCCTGATCCATGCCACCCCACATGGACCAGGGCGAATACCAGGCACTGGCGCCCAGTGGCGCCGTGGTCGGCCTGTGCCCAACCCCCGAAGCCAATCTCGGCGACGGCATCATCGATGCCGGACAATTGCTGCAATCGGCCACGCCCTGGGGCATCGGTTCGGACAGCAACATCGCCATCAACCTGCGCTCCGAACTGCGCTTGCTGGAATACGGCCAGCGCTTGCACCACCGCCGTCGCAACGTGCTGGCTTCGCCTGCCGAACCGGCTATCGCCGACCGTCTCTTCGCGCAGGCCGTGGCCGGTGGCGCTGCCGCCAGCGGGCGTGCGGTGGCCGGCTTGGCGCCGGGGCAGCGCGCCGACTTCGTGGTCCTCGACGGCGACGATGTCAACCTGGCCGACCGCAGTCCGGCGCAATTGCTGTCGGCATTGGTGTTCTGCGAACACGATGGCCAGCCGATCCGGGATGTCTATGTCGGTGGCCGCCAGGTGGTCGCGGCCGGCCATCATCGCTTGCAGGAAAGCGCCCGCGAGGCCTACCGTCAGGCAGTGGCCGATCTGTTGAAGGATTGAGGAAAACACGTCATGCAGCACGCTATCTTCCAACTACACCAGGGCAGTACGCCCTTGCTCATTTCCATGCCGCACGTCGGCACGCGCCTGCCGCAGGACTTGATGCCCGCCTTCAGCGACATCGGCTTGCAGGTCGATGACACCGATTGGCACATCGCTGAGCTGTATGACTTCGCCATCGGCCTGGGGGCGTCGGTGCTGCGTCCCGAGTATTCGCGCTACGTGATCGACCTGAATCGGCCGGCCGATGGGCAGAGCCTGTACCCGGGCCAGAACTCCACCGGCCTTTGTCCGCAGACCACCTTCGATAACCTGCCGCTGTATCGCCCCGGCTGCGCGCCCGATGCAGCCGAAGTGGCGCGGCGCCTGTCGCTGTACTGGCAGCCTTATCACGCCGCCTTGCAGGCTGAACTGGCGCGGCTCAAGGCCTTGCATGGCTATGCGCTGCTGTGGGATGCGCATTCGATCCGCTCGGTGATTCCCCACCTGTTCGAGGGCGAACTGCCGGTCTTCAACCTCGGTACGGCTAGCGGGAGCGCCTGCGCCGCCGGCCTGGGCGAAGAGCTGCTGGCGCTGGCACAGCAACTGGCGCCGCACTCTCCGGCCGTGCTCAATGGGCGCTTCAAGGGTGGCTATATCACGCGTCACTATGGGCAGCCGGCGCAGCGCATCCATGCCGTGCAACTGGAACTGGCCCAACGCAGCTACATGCAGGAGCAGGCCCCCTATGCGCTGCAGGACGATCTGGTCGCCCAGCTCAAACCGGTGCTGGCGCAACTGGTGTCGCGCTTCCTGGCGTTTCGTCCTGACTGAAGCCAGGGGCGGGTAGGAGCCGGATGGCCTGCCTCGTGCAGGCCGTTTTCGCTTTCGGGGCAGCCCGCGCAGGGCGCCATTTGATCCAGCGCAAATGCGCGCCTGCCGGGGCGCTGGAGCCCCTGCCGCTTGATACATGTCAAGTCGCTTCATCTGCAAGAGGCATAGGATGCAGTCATACGAAATCAACGCAATGTCTGTCACCCGCTGAGGTCATCATGTTCAAGAACATCCTGCTGGCAACCGATGGTTCGCGCCTGTGCAATGAGTCCGTGAAGGCCGCGATCGCCCTGGCCAAGAGCTGCGGCAGCAAGCTGGTTGGCTTGTCGGTGGCCGGCAATCTGCGTGCACTGTCGATTCCTGAAATCAGCGTCGGCGTGGATGTGGCGCGTACCGACGAAGCCGGCCGCGCACGTGCCCTGGCCAGCGTCGAGATGATTACCGCGATGGCGCGCGAAGAAGGCGTGCCTTGCACGGTGCAGGTGGCCCAGGGTGGTCGCCCCTACGAAGAAATCATGCGCGTGGCCGAGCTGGAGCACTGCGATGCCATCATCATGGCCTCCAAGGCACGCTCCACGCTGGGACGTCTGCTTCTGGGCAGCCAGACGCAAAAGCTGCTGGCACACAGCAAGGTGCCGGTGCTGGTTTATCGCTGATTTCAGAAAAGATGAAGCAATGTGCGCAGTAGCAGCGCACATCGGGCGGTTTCAAGAACCGTCATGAAGTTTTGTGGTGTGGAGGGTCGGGCCGTTCCTGTGGAAAGGGACGGCCCTTTTTTTTGGTCCGACGGATTGTCAATGACTGTAAGAATTCCTCAATCGACGTTAGCGGCGGCTAACAGCACTCTGTCCGTGCAAAGTTTTGCTGCCTGGCTCATCGCGCAGGATAGACTCACGCCGAAAACAGTTCCATGAGCCCCTGGCGCATCCGGCTTGCCGGAGGTGACCAGCGTTCATCAGCCATCGCACCACGCAGCCCTCCACGACATGAAAAAATTGAATCAGCCTTGCGCCTCGGCAACGGCGCTTGTGTTCCTGCTTTGCGCCCAACATGCTCTGGCCAAGGGCCTGTCGACCTCGGTCTCGCTGAGCGTCAGCGGTACCGTGACCAGTATCTCCGAGAGCCTGAGCGCAATTGCGTCGACCGGGCTGGCGCTGGCCAAGCTGGCGCACGGTGCCTACCAGGTGACCGATATCAGGGTCGCCGAAGATCGCGAGGACCAGATGCGACTCTCATTGCGCGCCCAGGGCGATGAGCCGCGCCCGGACCTTTACCTGTACCTGACTGCGCATGACTACGCGCAGGTCAATCTCGGCGTGGGGCAAACCGTGACCGCCATGCCCAAGCCCTATGGTTTGGCGTTCTACCAGCGCTACGAGACCCAGCCTTTCGTGGTGGTCCTCAACGACCAATGGATGGGCGATCTTCCTGCCCGGCAAGTGGTGTTGCAGTAACACTGCCGGTGGCCATTGCATGAATTTGTCCTGGCGCCGAGCCTGGTTGCAGGCCCTCCTGTGCCTGCTATGCATGGGTGGCATGGCAGTGGCGCACGGCGCCAATCTGTTCGTTTATTGCGACCAGACCCTGGAATTGAGCGCGGCCCAGAAGAACCGCCTGCTACTGCTGGCGGCTACCGTGCGCGATGAACTGCAGCGCTCGGGGGAGGGCAGTGCCATCATCTCGCGTTCGGCCATCAATCTGGATCGCTTCCAGATTCGCTATTCCCATGCCGGACTGGCGGTTCGCAACGATTCCCGCCCCCATTCTTCTATATGGCGCGTGCGCCAACTGTTCTACCGGTGCGAGAAAGACAAACCGGATATCTTCGACCAGGGTATCGCCGGCTTTCTGCTCGATAACGATAGCGCGTCCATGGCCTACGTTTCGCTGGTCTTTGTACCTGGAACACTGGGGCTGGAGATGCGCCGGGCGGCTTTGGATGACACCCTGTCCAGCCACCTGCTGGGGCAGCACTACAGTGCCAATGCCTATCCCTTTCCACCCAGTTCCAGAACTGCAACCAGTGGCTCATGGAGATGCTGGCCCTTGCCTGGGGCCAGTTGAGTCTGAAGGATGATGTGCGGGCCGCAGCCCAGCAGTGGTTGCGCCAGAGCGATTACCGGCCCACCGATATCGAGGTGCAGCACGACTACCTGATGTGGGCCAGCCATTTCATCCCGCTGCTGCACGATGAGGATCACCCTGCGGTCAACCTGGAGAAGAACTTGTACCAGGTCACCATGCCGGCCTCCATCGAGTCCTTCATTCATCGCCGTGATCCAGAGAGCTACCGCGTCGAACTGTGCATGAACGAAGAGCACATCGTGGTTCACCCAGGCTGGAGCCGCATTGCCGATGGCTGCGTGGCCGCCTCGGGTGACCGGGTGTTGCCCGTGAACTAGGGCCTGGAGAAAAACTGCTGCCTTTGTTACAGTCAGGCCTTGTTTTTCAAACGACAACTAGGAGCCCGCATTGACCAAGCCCCCTCACCAGGACCAAGGCGGCAACGCCTTCACCCGATTCTTTGCCCATGAAGCCGCTGGCGGCATCGTGCTGGCGATCGCCGCCGTGCTGGCCCTGGTGGTCAGCAACAGCGGCTGGCGCCAGGCTTACGAGGGCTTTACCCGGATCCAGGGAACGGTCGACATCGGCGGCCTGATCGTGCTCTCCAAACCCTTGCTGCTGTGGGTCAATGATCTGTGGATGGCGGTGTTCTTCTTCCTGGTCGGACTGGAAATCAAGCGCGAATTCGTCGAGGGCGAACTGGCCTCGCGCAAGCAGGCCATCCTGCCCGCTGCGGCTGCCCTGGGCGGCATGTTGGCGCCGGCCGGCATCTACGCCCTCATCAACCTGGGCGACCCGGTGGCCCTGCGCGGCTGGGCCATTCCAGCTGCCACCGACATCGCCTTTGCCATCGGCATCGTCATGCTGCTGGGCTCGCGCGTGCCGACGTCCCTGAAGGTGTTCCTGACGGCGGTGGCCATCATCGATGACCTGGGGGCCATCGTGGTGATTGCGCTGTTCTACACCGATCATCTGTCGCTGGCCATGCTGGGGGCAGCCGGGGTGGGCACGCTGTTGCTGCTGCTGCTCAATCGCAGTGGCGTGCGGCGTGCCGATGTCTAT
The DNA here is from genome assembly GCF_000333555.1 of Herbaspirillum sp. B65. Lineage (NCBI taxonomy): Bacteria > Pseudomonadati > Pseudomonadota > Betaproteobacteria > Burkholderiales > Oxalobacteraceae > Herbaspirillum > Herbaspirillum sp. B65. Next base: position 6,570 of record NZ_BADI01000772.1, read on the forward strand.
ATCCTGGTCGGCCTGGTGGTCTGGGTCTGCGTGCTCAAGTCCGGCATCCACG
>NZ_BADI01000771.1:0-1784 GCF_000333555.1 Herbaspirillum sp. B65
AAGGCACCATCACGCTGATGGCCCCGGCCCTGCGGGTGGGCAACCGCGAACAGGAGCTGGTGCGCATGACGGTGGAGTCGGCGCAGCGCATCTGTAACCGTTTTTAAGCCAGTCCGAGGGCGCCGCCGTCTGCAGGCGGCACGGACTGGATGATTGAGGGTTTTGTAGTCCGTTACGTCGGCCTGCGCCGGCGTCCAGTCCATGTCGTCGTCTTTTCTAAGGAACTCATGATGAAGCTTTGCAAGCTGCTGTGCGCTTTTACCGCCAGCCTGGCGATGATCTGCGCTGCCATGCCGGCCGCGCAGGCCGCCCAACCCACTGATAACGTGATCCGTGTGGGCACCGATGCCACTTTCCCGCCGATGGAATTCGTCAAGGATGGCAAGCGTACCGGTTTCGATGTGGAACTGATGGAAGCCCTGGTCAAGACCATGGGCAAGAAGATCCAGTGGATCGATATCGATTTCAAGGGCCTCATCCCGGGCCTCATTTCCAACCGCTTCGACATCGCCGCCTCGGCCATCTACATGACCGATGAGCGTCGCAAGGTAGTCACCTTCAGCGATCCCTACTACCGTGGTGGCCTGGCCGTGCTGGTGCGTCGCGACGACAGCAGCATCAAGGTGCCGGAAGACCTGAACAAGGGTAAGCGCGTGTCGGTCCAGGTGGGCACCAAGTCGGTGGGATACCTGAAAGAAAACTTCCCCGGCGTGGAGCGGGTGGAAGTGGAAAAGAACCAGGCCATGTTCGACCTGCTGGCCACCGGTCGCGTCAATGCGGTGGTAACCGGTCGCCCGGCCGCGGTGGAATATGCGCGCACCCAGCCGCTGGTGCGGGTGCTGGACAAGGGCCTGACCACCGAGTTGTACGGCTTTGCCATGCGCAAGGACGATACTGCGCTGGCCGAGCAATTGAACAAGGCGCTGCAGACCCTGCGCATCAACGGCACCTATACCGCGCTCACCAACAAGTGGTTCGGCAAGAGCGAGTGAGTTCCAGCCGCCACGCTGTCTTCGTTGACTAGACCTACGGCGGCTTGACCTGGCTGTGGTTGCTTTAGCCAGGGCCGCCGATCTCACCCTTCGAACAAACGCCCCCGGCCCGGTCAATGCTGACCGGGAATGGGTTTCCTTTTGCCGGAGCATTTCATGAAACTGGATTTTTCAGGCGTCTGGGACAGTTGGTCTTCGCTGCTGCATGGCACGATGGTGACGGTGGAAATCACCGCTGCCTCGCTGGTGCTGGGCTGTGTGCTGGGCCTGCTGGTCGGCTTGGGGCGGCTCAATCCGCAGCGTCGCGTGATCTATGGCCTGTGTACCTTCTATCTCACGCTGGTGCGCGGCACGCCCCTGCTGGTGCAGTTGTTCCTGTGGTTCTTCGGCTTGCCGCACGTGGGGCTGATCCTGCCGGCCTTCGTCTGCGGCATCCTGGGGCTGGGCATCTATAGCGGAGCCTATATTTCAGAAATCGTGCGCGGTTCCATCCAGTCGATCGAGCGCGGCCAGATGGAAGCGGCACGTTCGCTGGGCTTGCCTTATCGCATGGCGATGCGGCGCGTGATCCTGCCGCAGGCCTTCGTGCGCATGATCCCGCCGCTGGGCAATGAATTCATCGCGCTGATCAAGAATTCGGCACTGGTATCGCTGCTGACCATCGCCGACCTGATGCACGAGGGCGAGAAGATCATCAGCATCACCTACCGCTCGCTGGAAACCTATCTGGTCATCGCCGTGATCTACCTGGTGCTGACCACCTTACCACGCTGGTATTGCGGCGTATCGAAA
>NZ_BADI01000770.1:0-4537 GCF_000333555.1 Herbaspirillum sp. B65
CGAAGCAGGTCAGCAGATCAGGCTCAGTGCCAGTTTCGGCGTGGCAGGGCTGGATGATCACGAGGCCCTGGACAGGCTGACCAAGCGCGCCGACCTGGCCTTGTATCGCGCCAAGCGGCTGGGACGCAATCGGGTCGAGCTGGCTGACGATGAGGTGCAGGAAGGGTGAGCCGGGCTCAGGTGCTGTCGCGCTCCAGGATGGTGTAGCCCAGGTCGCATACTGTTTGCGATACCGGGTCGCCATCGAAGCGGGTCAGTAGCATGTCGGCTGCCGTCAGGCCGATCTGGTGCGCGCTGATCTGCACTGTGGTCAAGGCCGGCAAGACTTCCTGGGCGATTTCCAGATTGGCAAAGCCGGCTAAGGCCATGCGTCGCGGCACGGCGATGCCGCGCCGCGCGCACTCCAGCGCCGCGCCTGCGGCGATCACGTCATTGCTGAAGAAGGCGGCATCGATCGGCGGGTGGTGGGCCAGCAGCCGGCAGATCGCTTCGCGCCCGGCTTGCAGGAAAGCGCCCATGGGCATCACCAGGTGCAGCGGCTGCGCTGCGCCCTGCGCCAGCAGCGCTTCGCGCATCCCAGCAAAGCGCGCCAGGCCGCGCGGGTCGTCACCACCGACGAAGGCCATGTGGCGATAGCCTTTGCGGTACAGGTAGTGACCCATGGCGCGGCCGGCGGCATGGTTGTCGAAGCCCACCAGCATATCGATGGGGTGCTCGCTCAAGTCCCAGGTTTCCACCACCGGGATGCCCGCCACCTTCAGGCGCTGGCGCGTGCGCGCTGAGTGCTGCACACCGGTCAGGACCAGTCCATCCACGCGGCGGCCAATGAAGGCTTCCACCAGGGCGGTTTCCGCCTGTTCCGAATAATTGGTTTGCCCCAGCAGCAACTGGTAGCCCTGCAGGCTCAGTTGCTCGGAGAGCCCGCGCACGCTTTCGGCAAAGATCGAGTGGCTGATGGTGGGCACGATGGCGGCCACGATGCGGGTGCGACGCGAGGCCAGGCCGCCGGCCAGCATGTTGGGAATGTAGCCCATGCTGCTGATGAAGGCTTCGACCCGTTCGCGAGTGGCTGGCGCGACTTTTTCCGGGGTATTGATGACCCGTGACACCGTGATGTGCGACACCCCGGCTGCGCGCGCCACGTCTTCCTTGGTGATGGCGCGGGCGGGTGGGGCAGGGGTGTCGGATTTGCGAGTCATGGGACGGGTGGTGAAGAATTGTTGCAAGCATAACAGCAGCTTGCTCGGCCGGGGCTTGCGGACATCCACATCCGTAGCTGGCGGGCAGGCTGCTGAGGCCTCGTGGCGCACTTAGTCGCGGTCGTTGAAGGCCGAGATATTGGAAACCTGAAATACCCCGGACAAGGATTGCAACTCGTTGCGATGCAGTTGCGCCAGGCGATGCAGGTATTGCTCGCCCAGCGTGGTCAGGCGCACCTGGACCAGGCGCTTGTCGCGGTCGTCCGGGGTGCGCGTGACCAGGCCGGCCTTCACGCAGCGCGTCACCAGGGCTACCACGCCATGGTGCTGGGCTTGCAGGCGCTCGGCCAGTTCGCTGATGCTGGCCCAGTCGCGCCCGGGATAGCCCTTGATGTGCAGCAGAAGCAGGTATTGCAGCGGGGTCAGGCCTTCGCTTTGGGCGGCATCTTCCGAAAAGCGCAGGAAGCGGCGTAATTGGTAGCGAAATTCCGACAGTGCCTCGAAATCGTCTTTTTGCAGGCGGGGCGTGCCGTTCATCGCGATGGACCCTCGCAGTGAGGCGCAAGGGATGCGGTGCATTGCTGCGGGTAGAGGGGCAAACGGGACATATATATCATCTTGTGATGTAATTGCGGTTTGGCCGGGGCGCGCTCACGCCGCTGGCTGTTGTGAAGCCCCGTTGTTACGGAACGGATATGCCCGATTCTATCTTGCTGTGGTTCAAAAGTTTCATTCCCGCCAGAACGCATGTCGATCGCTTTGAGCGGATGCGCGCCTGCGTCGGCAGTCTGTTCGGCATCCTGATGGTGGGTCTGATCAGTTATGCGCTGTTGCCGCATGAGGCCCGCACCATCTGGCTGATCGCGCCCATGGGGGCGTCGGCGGTGCTGCTTTTTGCGGTGCCGTCCAGTCCGCTGGCGCAGCCCTGGTCCATCATGGGCGGCAATTTGTGTGCGGCGGTCATTGGCGTGAGTTGTGCTCGACTGGTTCAGGAACCGGCGCTGGCGGCGGCGCTGGCGATTTCGCTGGCCATCGGGGCGATGTTCCTGTTGCGTTGTATCCATCCGCCTAGTGGCGCGGTGGCCTTGACGGCGGTGTTGGGCGGGCCGGCAGTGCAGCAGATGGGCTATGCCTTCGTGTTCTCGCCGGTGTTGCTCAATTCGGCGCTGCTGCTGGTGACGGCGCTGTTTTTCAACAATGCCACCGGGCGCCGCTATCCCCATGCCCAGCAAAGTGCGGCGGCGCACCCGCACCAGACGCGAGATGAATTACCGATCACGCGTCTGGGCTTTTCGCACGAGGATCTGGATGAGGTACTGAAGAATTTCAACCAGGTGCTCGACATCGGTCGTGACGATCTGGAAGAAATCTTCATGCAGACCGAAATGCGTGCCTATCACCGTCGTTTTGGTCAGACCCTGTGTGCTGCGGTGATGTCGCGTGATGTGGTGGCGGTGGAGTTTGCCACCGGCCTGGATGAGGCCTGGCGCCTGTTGCAGCAGCACCGCCTGCGCGCCATGCCGGTGCGGGACCGGGGGCGGCACGTGATCGGCATCATCAGCCGCAGCGACTTCCTCGAACATGCGGGGGTAGAGGTGCAGTCGGGGCTGGCGGGGCAATTGCGGCGTTTGCTGCATCGGGTGCCGTTTTCCCATTCCGACAAACCGGAAGTGGTGGGGCAGATCATGAGCCGTCCCGTCATTACTGCGCAGGTCGACACGCCGGTGCTGGAGCTGGTGCCGCGCATGGCCGATGGCTTGCACCAGATTCCCATCGTGCAGGCCGATGGCAAGCTGGCCGGGATGTTGACGCAATCGGACATGATTGCTGCGCTGTATGAGAAGAATCTGGCGGTGGCGCGCGCTGTGCCGAGCGCGCCGGGCTTGCGCACTGCGGCTTGAATGAGTGGCTTAAAGGCGTGGCTTGACAGTGGGCCTGGGCAGGAGGATCTTGCTTGCATGATGTTTCATCAAGGGAGGTTGTGATGAGAACAAATGCGCTGGCCGTGATGGTCTCTGCCTTGTTGCTGTTGCAGGCTTGCGAACGCCAGGGCGGCAATCCGCCCAAGCCGGTGGCTTCGGTGTTGCAGCAGGTCGCTCAAATGGCGTGAGTGCGCAGAGCTGCTGGATGGTGACGTGGGGCTGTGGCGCTGAAGGCACGGAGTTATTGGGAACGTGAATATCTGCTATTGCCACAATAAAGCAGACGCGCTCGGGGTGCCTCGCTATAGTGGCACCTGTCTCCTCCAATCTCCTCCTTAAGAAATTGGATTCAAGCCCGCACCTCTTGGTCGCGGGCTTTTTTTTGCCTGTGCGTTCGGCTTTGCTTCCCTGTCGATGATTATCCCTTCACGCAGTAGGGAAGGGGCGGCGCCGGTTCTTGGTAAGATGGTGCATCCGGCGTCCTTGCTCATGTCTTTCTTATTTTCTTGATAACGGACGCGCTGCTTCACGTTTTACCTTCAGATTCTGTCAATGTCTTCCACATCCCTGTCGCCATCGTCCACCACTTCTGCGCCCGAGCGCCCCGATACGCCTTGCGTGGCGGTCTGCTCGACCACCTTCGACGATGTCTGCCGCGGTTGCGGCCGCACGGTCGATGAGGTGGCGCAGTGGGTCTTCATGGATGAGGCGCAGCGCGAGGTAGTGTGGCAGCGCATCCTGGCCCAGGGTTACCCGCGCCGTCATTACTGAGGCGGCACGCCCGCTGCAAAGAACTTCACCCCTGCCTGGCGCAGCATACTGGTCAAGGCAATCAGTGGCAGGCCGGTCAGGGCGGTGGGGTCGTCGCTGTGGATGCTGTCCAGGATGGCGATGCCCAATCCTTCATTCTTGGCGCTGCCGGCGCAGTCATAGGGTTGCTCGATGCGCAGGTAGGCTTCCAGTTCGGCATCGTCCAGGTCGCGAAAGCGCACCAGGGTCTGCACATTGCAGACCTGCGCCGCAGTGGCGGCATCGGCGCGGCGGCCATCCCACAGGCACAGCGCAGTATGGAAGATCACTTCGCGTCCGCGCATCGATTGCAATTGCTTCAAGGCATTGGCGTGATTGCCGGGCTTGCCGATCTGCTGGCCATCCAGGGTGGCAACCTGGTCCGAGCCGATCACCAGGGCCGCGCTCACGCGGGCGGCGATGGCACCGGCCTTCTGGTGCGCCAGGCGCAGCGCGGTGGCCTGCGGGCTTTCGCCGGGTTGCGGGGTTTCGTCGATGTCCGGAGCCATGGTTTCGAAGGGCAGGCCGAGTCGGCTCAGCAGTTCCTTGCGATAGATGGAGCTGGAGCCCAGGATCAGGCATAGTTGGCTGGGATTGGGATGATTTGCGACATATCGGAAGTGCAGA
>NZ_BADI01000769.1:0-8833 GCF_000333555.1 Herbaspirillum sp. B65
ACCATAGTGTGGAGGCGGACAAGTTGATTATCCACGCCGAACAACTGGCGGCGTATGGAAGTAAAGACGCCATTACGACGAACAGTCTGTATTTCGACGTCGGCAGCAACACCCTCAGCGTGATTCAAGCAGGTAAGAAATACGGGGATATCGTAGTCGATGGTATAGGAACAGGCGCGGATCATATTGAGCTTCGCCATGCCAGTGGCGTCACCGCTATCGATCTACGCAGTCTTTCTGCATATAGTGGCGCTGCGCCGACGCTATGGGCGCCTACGGTGCCCAGCGACAGCGCGTCGATCCTCGCTACCAATGATGTCGCCTCGCTTTACGACACGCTCGCGCGTGGTTTGCGCATCAATAGTACTTCGGTGTTACAGGCATGAGTTCCCCACGAGATAACACCGCCTTGGGCCTGCTGGGATGGATGGCGGCAATTGGCACCACCCATAACCGGCTCACCACGGCTGATTTTCTGGTCAGGCTGGAGGCAGCACTTCAGGTGGGGCAATTGAATATCTTGCACCGCCAAGGCAAGCCGGTGGCCTGGCTGATCTGGCGCAAACCATCCCCGGAGATTTGGGAATGCATCCGGCGCCATTGTGGAAATGATTTCTCTGCCGAGGCTGCATCTCTTGAAGATCATCTCTGGCTGGATTTCTGGGTTCGACCGTTTGGATGTGATGCCGCTCTGGGTCAATTGGTGGCACAGATCTTCATTGAGCGGGGAATCGCGCAACCCAAGCTATGCTGGCATGATCCCAGCGCGGGAAATGGCAAAGGGCATTGGCATGTCGGCGTCGCCGTTGAGGACTTGCCAGGAGTAGAGATGCTGCAGTCGTTACGGCCAGGGAGATGATGTTCCAATGAGTTCCTTGATCCACACCGATGGTTTGGCCGCGCCATCCCCGGCAGTATTTGAACAATGGATGGCTGATTTCGGAGATGTTCTCGCCTTGGCTCAACGATCCAAGGTGCAGGCCCACTATCCGCTGGCCATCCTCCGTGCGCGTATCTTCCCCTCTCTATGGACGCATCAGTATCTGATTCTCCGTAAGCAAGGTAAAGCCGTTGCTTTCATTAATTGGGCTTGGTTAAGCGAGGAGTTATCCGAGCGGTATCGCCATTCGCAATGCTATATCGCGCCGGAGCAATGGAATAGCGGCCATTGCTTATGGTTCATGGAAATGCTGGGTTCGGAATATCTTGGGGAATTGTTATTGGGTCTGAGAAAAATAATCCCGCGAGATACCCTGGCGCATTGGCATGAAATAAAGGAGATTGGCGCACATTCAGGACGAGTGCGTACCGCTTCGTTCGGGCCTTTTCCCAAATCCACAGAGTGAAGAAACGAGTCAGGATGGGTTTCAAGCCGCGACATCATAGCGAATCGAAACCTCCCCCTTCTTGACGCGCACCGATTCGATCCCGATCTTGCCGATCTCCCCCAGCGTGGCCACATGCGTGCCGCCGCAAGGATAGGCCGGCAGGTCGCCGAAGCCGATCGTGCGCAAGCCGGCCTCCAAGGACAGCACGCACGCCAGGTCTTGCGCAAGGAGCGCATTGCAGCGGCGCTCGATTTCTTCTGCCTCAAGTTCCTGCGCAGCTTCGCCGCCTACACCCACACTCACGCCCACGACCCGCCCTTCACCCGGCCAGTGATGGGCCTTGGTCGGCTTCCATCCCAGTTGCGCCATCACATGACCGATCACGTGACCTGCCGAGTGCAGCCGGGTATGCAATTGGCGTGGTTGGGCATCGACCCTCGCTACGGCAGGGCCAGGCGCGACCGCAGCGTTGGTGTAATGGAGGATGTCGTCGCCTTCGCTGACCACCCGTAGCACCTCCACCTCGCCCAGCCAGCCCACATCGCTGGGCTGTCCGCCTCCTTGCGGATGAAATGGCGTGGCCGACAGGCGCACGGCGTGGCGGCCATCCTCCAGCGGGGTGCAACTCAAGATTTCGATATCAGCACAGAGGGCTGGCTGGGTCAGGTATAGACGTTCGGTCATGGCTTGCCTTTCTAGCTTGCAGCGGTAGCGGGAAATTGTATCGCTCGTGCAAAGTTGCGATAATCCGCCGTCGAAGCAAATATTCTTTGCGCCATGAGCACAAATCAAAGCATCGCCTTGTTGAATGAAATGGCGGTCTTCGCCAAGGTAGTGGAGACCGGCAGTTTCTCGGAAGCGGCGCGCCAGCTGGGCGCCACACCGTCTGCCATCAGCCGCGCCATCGCCCGTCTGGAAAAGGCGCTGGGCACGCAATTGTTGCAGCGGACCACGCGCAAGCTGCGGCTGAGCGAGAGCGGGCGCGAGATCCACGAGCGCTGCCGCGATATGCTCCATGCCGCCCAGGCGGTGTTGGCCGTATCGGGTTCCTTCGAGGCCGTGCCGCAAGGGCAGGTGAGGGTGAGCGTGCCCAAGGCGGTGGGGCGTTACCTGGTGCATCCGCATGTGCCGGATTTCCTGGCAAGTTATCCTGAGGTCGATGTGCTGTTGAGGCTGGAGGACCGCTACATGGATCTGATCGACGACCAGGTCGACCTGGCCATCCGCATCACCGACAAGCCGCCGCCGGGCTTGATGGGGCGCCGCCTGATGCGTATCGACCATCTGCTCTGCGCCACGCCCGCGTATCTTGCGGCGCATGGCACACCGACCCATCCGCAGGCGCTCAAGGCGCATAGCTGCATCTATCTGGGGGAGGCGCCGGCCGATGCGCAGTGGCGTTTTCGTCGGCACGGCAAGGCGGTCCATGTCGAGGTGCGCGGTCGTTATGCGGCCAACCATACCGGGGTGCGGCTCGATGCAGTGCTGCGCCACATCGGTATCGGCAGCCTGCCGTATTTCATCGCCCGGCCGGCGCTGGAGGCGGGCAGTATCGTCCAGGTCCTGCCGCAGTGGACCTTCCGCACGCATTACTGCGGTGACCTGTGGGCGCTGTATCCGGCCACACGGCATTTGCCGCCCAGGCTCGGGGCTTTCGTCAATTTCCTGGCGCAGCGCCTGGCCGAGGAGCCGACCCTGGGCGGCGCGGGGCGGGCCTAGGGATCAGGCCGCGGGGCGGCTCCAGACATGGAAGCTGCCTTCCATGGCCGACATGGCGGTAATCACGGTCTCGTAGTTGCGCTCGTCGTCGTAGCCCGGCAGGCGCAGTTTCATGGCCTCCATCAAGGCTTCCAGACCTTCGGCATCGTTGGGGACCAGCACGCTCTTGCTGCCCTCGGCAGTCTGGCCAGCGAGGATCCACTGCGGCTGCGGCACGCTGCCTTCGCTGATGCGGATGGTGACCTCGCGCACTTCATTCCAGGCAATCCCTTCGCGCTTGGCGCCGCGTACCATGGTGTGGATTTCTTCATCATCGAATTCCACGCTGATGGCGCGCGCCTGCTGTGCTGCGTGCTTGGCCGGCGACAATTCGGCGGCGCCCGGCGCCTGCACCCGCCAGTCGGTCTTGCGTACCTTGGGCGGGACCAGGCGGTTCTTGATCTGCTGGCCAAAGGCGAAGGCGGCGCCGAAGGACAGGCCGGCGATGAGCCCATAGAACAGGCTGGCATCGTTGGACATGTAATGGATGCCGGCCCACAGCCCGGCGGCCAAGGCGGCTACCAGGCCCAGCAGGGAGAACAGGACGGGGACTTCACGCGGCGGGCGGGGATCGGGCTGGTCGGACATGGATAAGGGATCTCTGGAATGCAGGAATGGCCCGCATGGTAACCCGCGGCGAGGGCGGCGGCTACCGGCGGCGTAATTTTCTTGCCGGTGGGGCGCACGGGAAGCCCGTGGCGGGCGCGGGTCTTGGTACAATCGCGGTTTCGAGCTCCAACCCTATCGTATTTTCTTCCCATGATCGACATTCAACTCCTCCGTAAAGACATCGACAATGTCGCAGCCCGCCTGGCGGCCCGCAAGTTCGTCTTGGACGTGGCCGGCTTCAATGCGCTGGAAGCCGAGCGCAAGCAGATCCAGACCCGTACTGAAGAATTGCAGGGCAAGCGCAATAGCCTGTCCAAGCAGATCGGTATGCTCAAGGGCAAGGGCGAAGACGCGTCGGCAGTGATGGCCGAAGTCAACGGCATCGGCGATGAGTTGAAGGCCTCGGCGACCCGCCTGGATGAAGTGCAGCAGCAGATGACCTTGTTCCTGCAGGCGGTGCCCAACCTGCCGCACGAGTCGGTGCCGGTGGGCAATGATGAAAACGGCAACGTGGAACTGCGCAAGGTGGGCGCGCCCCGCCAGTTCGATTTCGAGATCAAGGATCATGTCGATGTCGGCGCACCGCTGGGCCTGGACTTCGATACCGCCACCAAGCTCACCGGTTCGCGCTTCGCAGTCCTCAAGGGGGGCATTGCTCGCCTGCACCGTGCGCTGGCGCAGTTCATGCTGAACACCCATACCATGGAGCATGGCTATACCGAGTGCTATACCCCCTACATCGTCAACGCCGACAGCCTGCGCGGCACCGGCCAGTTACCCAAGTTCGAGGCTGACCTGTTCGCGGCCAAGAAGGGCGGACAGGAAGGCGAGGCCGAGAATGCCGCGCTGTACCTGATCCCCACGGCCGAAGTGCCGCTGACCAACTTCGTGCGGGATGAAATCGTCGCTGGTGATGCGCTGCCGATGAAGTTTACCGCCCATTCGCCGTGCTTCCGCTCGGAAGCCGGTTCCTATGGTCGCGACACCCGCGGCATGATCCGCCAGCACCAGTTCGATAAGGTGGAAATGGTGCAGATCGTCCATCCCGAGCAGTCCTACGCAGCCCTGGAGGAGATGCTGGGCCACGCCGAGACCATCCTCAAGAAGCTCGGCCTGCCGTATCGCGTCATCACCTTGTGTACCGGCGACATGGGCTTTGGCGCGGCCAAGACCTATGACATCGAGGTCTGGCTGCCGGCCCAGAACACCTATCGTGAAATCTCCTCGGTCTCCAACTGCGAAGCCTTCCAGGCGCGCCGTATGCAGGCCCGCTTCCGTAATGCCCAGGGCAAGCCGGAACTGCTGCATACCTTGAACGGTTCGGGCCTGGCCGTGGGCCGCACGCTGGTGGCGGTGCTGGAAAACTACCAGCAGGCCGATGGCAGCGTGGATATTCCTGAAGTCCTGCAACCCTACATGGGAGGCGTGAGCAAGCTGGTGCCGGGCGTCTGATGCCTTGATTCGCTTGACCCGCTTGGTCTGTGCAGGCCACAACGGCTGCCTCTGAAAGGGGGCAGCCGTTTTTTTGCGCCGCTCACCTGGGCTGCGGAAACGTTTTCTTCAGCGACCTGGCTCGCCGTCCTTGAGCGCCCAGGAGAAGGTGGCCGGGATGCGGCGTTCGATGAAGAGGCTATTGCCCTGGATCTTCTTGGCCTGCTTCTTGGCGCGGGTGGCGGCCGAGGCGATCTGGTGCGGGGAAGAGTATTGCGAAGGTTCGATCTTCACTGCGCCCAGCGAGACCGAGACCAGTGGGTGGAAGATCCGGTTGCCCTGGCGGTCCTCGGTGAAGTAGCCGCCGCGCTGCACGTCTTCGTCGTAGTACAGGCCACGTGTCTCGGCCGTGAAGTTGTCGAGCATGGTGCGGCAGCGCTTTTCCCAGTCTTCGCTCTGGAACATGATGAGGAAATCGTCGCCACCGATGTGGCCGACGAAGTCCAGGTTGGGGTCGCAGGCCTGTTGCAGCAGGCGGCCCGTGGCCTGGATCATATCGTCGCCCTTGCGATAGCCGTAGACGTCGTTGAAGGGCTTGAACTGATCCAGGTCGCAATAGCAGATGCAGAATTCCACCCCGCTGTGCAGCAGGTATTCGATGTGGTCATTGATGGGTACGTTGCCCGGCAATTGCGTCAACGGGTTGGCGTGGCGCGCGGCGTCGATCTGCATCTGGGTGATTTCGCGCAGCAGGTCGTGGCCGGTGCCCAGGCCCATGTACTGGCCGCGGTCGGTGATGATGAAGCCGTTGGAGAGGTGGTGCGATTCGGCCTGCACCAGCAGGTTGGACAAGTCCTGCAGGCTGGTGTCCTGTTCGGTCAGGATCGGGTTGGGATCCATGAAGAAGGCGCAGGAGCGCTTGCCGTACAGCTCCCGTCCATACAGGCGGGCAAAGCGTTCGACCATGCTGTAGCGGTTGATCAGGCCGATCGGCAAGCCATTGCTGACCACCGGCAGGGCCTGCAATTGCGGGTCGTTGACGAACATGTCGTAGGCCGCGTCATTGGTCACCTCGGGGCTGACGTACTGGGTCTCGCGCAGCAGCTTGGCCACCGTGGCGCTGCGCTTGCCGGGGCCGTACTTGTTGGCGGCAAGCGGCACCTTGTCGCGGCGCAGGGTCTTGGAGACATCATCCGGGATCGACATGGGTGGCTCCGGTAGGGGGCGCGAGATATGGTAGCCCTGGCCGCAGGCAATGCCGAGGTCGCGGATGGTGAGCAACTCGGCCTGGGATTCGATGCCTTCGGCAATCACGATGGAGCCGGATTTTTCGGCAATCTCCTGGATCGAGCGCACGAATTGCAGCTTCATCGGATCGTGGTTGATGCCTTGCACGAAGTGCATGTCGACCTTGACGTATTCCGGCTGCAGCTCGGACCACAGGCGCAGGCTGGAAAACCCCTCGCCGAGGTCGTCGATGGCGATCTGGAAACCCATGTCGCGGTAATGCATGGCGGCATTGCGCAACAGGGCGTAATCGTAGGTGGGCTCGTTCTCGGTGAGCTCGATGATGATGCGCTGCGGGTTCACCCCTAGCTTTTCCAGGTAGCGCAGGGTCTCGCCCTGGATCGCCTCGGGCTGCATCAGCGCGCCCGGCGAGACGTTGAGGAACAGGTTGCCCGGCAAGCTCAGTTGGGCGAAGCGGGTCAGCACGATGTGCCGGCACAGGTATTCCATCTGTACCGACAGGTTGTGCGCGCGCGCCACCTTGAACAATGACAAGGGCGAATGCAGGGGCGTATTGGAAGGACCCCGGATCAATCCTTCATAGCCCAGGATTTCTCCATTGCGCATCCGCACGATGGGCTGGAACAGGGCCGACAGCTTGCGCTGGGCAATGATCTCGTGCAGCAGCGAGAGCATCGGATCATCGGCGCCGCGCAGGGCCGCACCTGAGGCGCGGGCGATCAGGTCGACGACTTCTGCGCCGAGCGGGAAGGTTGTGCTGGATAGGGGCGCCATTTGGCTGGATCGGGGTCTGAAAGTTCCAAAGAACGGCAAATAGTTTACCGATGCTAGAAGTGATTTATGACAAGATGATGATAAGCAATTCATACTTTCCATTTTGTGGATGAAGGCTTATTCATGCTGTCAATTGCGAATGAATTTCGATGGCGGGAAGATAATTTTTTTAAAGATTTTTCAAAAAATAGTTCCACTCTGAAAATAATTCTGCTATAGTCGCTGTCTTTGCTGCACCACGCAGTGAAACGACCGAAGTTAACCGGAGAGGTGGCAGAGTGGTCGAATGTACCTGACTCGAAATCAGGCGTACGGTTTCCCGTACCGTGGGTTCGAATCCCACCCTCTCCGCCAGTTGGCTCATCAGTTGTGGCAGTTGTAGAGATAAGGCTCTGAATTTTCAGGGCCTTATTTTTTTGTCTGTCGATTCGGCGGCGGTGCCGGTGTGAGTCGATGCAACCGCAGGCAGTACTGGTTGCCCGGTGTTTTTTGAGGGGGAGACACCGGTCTGCGTCAAGTTCGTCCCATTGAGTGGGACGTATCATCCGATTCGATGGCGTGGCCACGATGCATCGGTCTTGTTGTTCATCCCGCTCGCCAAATTGTCCTGCCGTCCAAGGTGTCGGCTTGTTATATTCGTCCCATACATTTGCCTTCGTAGCGGGCTCCTCATGTCCTTGAATCGTCTGTTCCGGCTCATTTCCGTTGCCTTGCTGATGCTGTTCCTGGTATTTGCGATGGCCTTGGTATGGACGGAGTGGAGCACTTATCGCAGCGGCGCCAAGAGCGTGCCGGCCTTGCACCACCTGCGCTTGGCGCTGCAAGCCATGGAAAAGGTCTCGGCCGAGCGCGGCTCGGCCAATGCCATCATGGGCGCATCGGTACAACAGGCCCAGGACTTGCAGCAAAAGATGGCGCGCGCGCGCAGCCAGACGGATGCCGCCCTGGCCGCCTTGCATGGGGTACTGGAGGCCGATGCAAGACTGCGCCAGTCGTGGGCAATGGACAAGGTGCGCACCGTCGAGCAAGGCCTGGGGGCGGCGCGTGCCAATGTCGACCACGTTGCCGGGCTGGCGCAGCAGGATCGCAGCGACGTGCTGGTGCTGGCGGCAGTGGGCAGCATGGTGGACCTGATGCCGCCGATGATCCGGGTGGTCAGTGAACTGGGTAATGAAGTCGACCGTGCCGACCCCAGCTTGCGTGATGGTCTGGCAGCGGTGCGTGCAGCGGCCAGCCTGCGCGAGTATGCCGGGCAGGTCGGCTCACGCTTCGTGGCGCCCTTGATCGCGCGCCGTCAACTGACCAAGGATGAAGTCATCGAAATCGGCAGCCTGTATGGCCGCATCGAATTGCTGCGCAGCTTCATCGGGGCCCAGATGGCGACCTATTCCAATAGCCCGGAATTCGCTGCCGCCCAGGACCGGATGGACAAGGAGTATTTCGACGGCGCCTTCCAGTTCCTTGATTTCCTGTTGCAGACCGGGCTGAACTCGGGCAATTACAGCGTCACGCCCGACGACCTGTTCAAGTTCTACGTCCCCCAGATGGTCGCCATCACCGACCTGCGCGACCTGCTGCTGGCTGATCTCATGGAACGGGCTGAAAGCCACAACTTGCGGGCGCGCAATCTGCTGGTGCTGGTGGTGAGCCTGACGCTGATCGCCTGCCTGTTCTTCCAGTTGCTG
>NZ_BADI01000768.1:0-6224 GCF_000333555.1 Herbaspirillum sp. B65
GGTCACTTCCGGCAGATGGCCGTAGTGTAGGGATTGGGCACGGTTCTCATCGCCATACAGATTCTGCCTGAACGCCTGAATTGCGGGTTGGTGGCGATGGCCGAGGCATCCGGTTCATATTCTTCGGACGACAAGTGAGTATTCCAGGGCGACAGGCTGGCGCCACAGGTGATCCACAGGCCGTTGACCTGGGAGGTATCGACGTTGTGGTACTGCACCAGCGAGAGCTTGCCCGAGGACGGGTCCTGGTCCAGCGTCAGCACGGCGATGGGCGACGGCAGTTGGCCATACATGGCGGCTTGCTTCTGATCGCGGGTGGTGTATTCGAATTGCACCACGGCAAATACTGCATTGCCTTTCACGCCGGGCACCTTGGCGTTTTGCAGGGTCAGCAGCGAGGAGCCGTCCGGGCAGTCGGAATAGAACTGGCGTTCCTTGCCCGGCAGCGAACGGTCAATGATGGGCTGGTTGTTGATGTCCAGATAGCCACCGGCCAGGATGGTGCCGCCCTTACCGTCCGGCACCATGTCACCGGTCATGAAGAAGGGTTGGTAGGCCAACTGGTAGCTTTGCTTGCTGCCATCGGCAAAGCTGACTTCCAGGGCTGAACCCACGGTGGTGCTGGCCATGGCGGCCGGGTTGGCCAGGGTCGGTGCCGGCATTCCGGTGAAACGTGCCGAGGCGAAGGGCTTGCCCGCCCCCGCAGTGGCGCAGCCAGCCAGCAGGGCCGAGGCCGACAGGCCACCGGTCAGCGGCAGCAGCGGTGCGGCGGCGAGTGCCTTGAGCAGGCCACGGCGAGCGGCTTGCGGCTGGTCGGTAGCGGATGGGAGGGCGGTGGGGGCAGGCTGTCTCATCGAAGGTTCTCCGTATTGGCTAGCAGATAGCAGGTGTCGGGCAGCGCCGAGCGCTGCCGTCAGGATTTTGTCAGTCAAACAAGCGCGCCGATGGTAACGAGGGAAAATGACAGGCGCGTGACGGGTGAAACTGCCCTCCTCCTCTTGTATAATTCAAGGTTTGATCGCAAAAGAAACCATCATGGAAGCAGAACGCCTCAATTCCCTCCAATCCCTGCTCGACGACCTGGCCACCCGCGCCACCGAGCTTCGGGAGGTATCTTTGACTTCGATGTGAAGTCGGAGAAACTCGAACAAGTCAACGCCGAACTGGAAGACCCCAACGTCTGGAACGACCAGAAGCGGGCCCAGGACTCCGGCAAGGAAAAGAAATCGCTGGAAGCGATCGTCCACACCCTCATCAAGATCGATAGCGAACTCACCGATGCCCGCGACCTCTTCGAGATGGCGCGCGAGGAAAAGGACGAGGACACCATCGTCGCCATCGAGGCCGATGCCGAGAACCTGAAGAAGATGGTGGAAGAGATGGAGTTCCGCCGCATGTTCAGCGGCCCCATGGACGCCAACAACTGCTTCATCGACATCCAGGCCGGTGCCGGCGGAACCGAAGCCCAGGACTGGGCTTCCATGCTGCTGCGCCAGTACCTGCGCTATTGCGAACGCAAGGGCTTCAAGGCCGAGATCCTGGAACAGTCCGACGGTGAAGTGGCCGGCATCAAGACCGCCACCATCAAGGTCGAAGGCGAATATGCCTATGGCTTCCTGCGTACCGAAACCGGCGTGCACCGCCTGGTGCGCAAGTCGCCCTTCGACTCGTCCAATGGCCGCCACACCTCCTTCTCCAGCCTGTTCGTCTACCCCGAAGTGGATGAATCCTTCGAGATCGAGATCAACCCGGCCGACGTGCGCGTCGATACCTACCGCGCCTCCGGCGCCGGTGGCCAGCACATCAACAAGACCGACTCCGCCGTGCGCCTCACGCACGCGCCCTCGGGCATCGTCGTGCAATGCCAGAACGACCGCAGCCAGCATCGCAACCGCGCCGAAGCCTGGGACATGCTGCGCGCCAAGCTGTTCGAGCTGGAACTGCGCAAGCGCATGAGCGAGCAGCAGAAGCTGGAAGACTCCAAGACCGACGTCGGCTGGGGTCACCAGATCCGCTCCTACGTGCTGGACCAGTCGCGCATCAAGGACTTGCGCACCAACTTCGAAACCGGCAATACCAAGGCCGTGCTCGATGGCGACATCGACGACTTCATCGCGGCCTCGCTGAAACAGGGCGTCTGATCCAGACCGGTCGCGTAGCACTGCGCGACCGGGCTTTGCCGGACTGACCGTTCAACCTTCAAGAATTCCAACCATGACCACGCAAAACACCCCCGCCGCCCAGCCGGCAGCCGACGAGAACAGCATCATCGCCGAGCGCCGCGCCAAGCTGGCGGCCATCCGCGAACAGGGCGTCGCCTTCCCCAACGATTTCCGTCCGGCCAACAAGGCTGCCGACCTGCATGCGCAATACGACAGCTTCGAGAACGAAGCCCTGGAAGCCGAGCCGGTCACCGTCACCGTCGCCGGCCGCATGATGTTGAAGCGGGTCATGGGCAAGGCGGCCTTCGCCACCCTGCAGGATGCCTCGGGTGCACGCGCCGATGGCCGCATCCAGCTCTACGTGACCCGCGACGTCACCGGCGAAGAAGCCATGGCCGCCTTCAAGCACTATGACCTGGGCGATATCCTGGGTGCGGAAGGTACGCTCTTCAAGACCAAGACCGGCGAGCTGTCGATCAAGGTCACCCAGCTGAAGCTGATCACCAAGTCGCTGCGTCCGCTGCCGGACAAGTTCCACGGCCTGGCCGACCAGGAAATGAAGTATCGCCAGCGCTATGTCGACCTGATCATGAGCGAAGAGACCCGCCGCACCTTCAAGGCGCGTACCGCCGCGATGTCGTCGATCCGCCGCTTCATGGAAACCAACGGCTTCATGGAAGTGGAAACCCCGATGCTGCACCCCATCCCGGGCGGCGCCGCGGCCAAGCCCTTCATCACCCACCACAACGCGCTGGACATGCAGATGTTCATGCGCATCGCTCCCGAGCTGTACCTGAAGCGCCTGGTGGTGGGCGGCTTCGAGCGCGTCTTCGAGATCAACCGCAATTTCCGCAATGAAGGCGTGTCGCCGCGTCACAACCCGGAATTCACGATGATGGAGTTCTACGCTGCCTACGTGGATTACCAGTGGCTGATGGGCTTCACCGAACAGGTGATCCGCCAGGCTGCCATCGATGCCCACGGCACTGCCGTGCTGACCTACCAGGGCCGCGAGCTGGACCTGTCCAAGCCCTTCGACCGCCTGACCATCACCGGCGCGATCCTGAAGTACGCGCCCAACTACACCGAGGCGCAACTGGCCGACATCGACTTCCTGCGCACGGAACTCAAGAAGTTCGGCGTCAAGACCGACCAAGCCCCGCTGGCAGGTGCTGGCATCGGCGCGCTGCAACTGGCGCTGTTTGAAGAAACCGCCGAGTCGCAACTGTGGAACCCGACCTACATCATCGACTACCCGGTCGAAGTCTCGCCGCTGGCGCGTGCGTCCGACACGGTGGCCGGTATCACCGAGCGCTTTGAACTCTTCATCACCGGCCGCGAGATCGCCAACGGCTTCTCGGAATTGAACGATGCCGAAGACCAGGCCGCACGTTTCCACGCCCAGGTAGCGGCCAAGGATGCCGGTGACGAAGAAGCCATGTACTACGACGCCGACTACATCCGCGCCCTGGAATATGGGATGCCCCCGGCCGGCGGCTGCGGCATCGGCATCGACCGCCTGATGATGCTCATCACCGACTCGCCCAACATCCGCGACGTGATCCTGTTCCCGCACCTGCGCCGCGAAGACTGATCCGGCAGAAGGCGGTCGCCCTGACTGCCGCCCGCAAACCCTCGATGTGCCTTCCTCTGCATCCCGCCCGGGATGCAGAACCGCTCCTTCCCGCTGGCGCTTGCCTGCTGCTT
The DNA here is from genome assembly GCF_000333555.1 of Herbaspirillum sp. B65. Taxonomy (NCBI): domain Bacteria; kingdom Pseudomonadati; phylum Pseudomonadota; class Betaproteobacteria; order Burkholderiales; family Oxalobacteraceae; genus Herbaspirillum; species Herbaspirillum sp. B65. The sequence goes on from NZ_BADI01000768.1 coordinate 3,870, forward strand.
CCCCTCAAACACTGCTGTTGCGCTGATAACCCACGACAGAGGCGCCTGTTGTGCCATTACAAGTTTTTACAACTGACACAGAATCGGGATTTTTTTTGGCCGATGACCACTCCATAATCCAGTCATCCACTTATCAACCACAACAAAACAACTATAGAGGTCATCATGGAAACCAACACCACACAAAACCTGAGCAGCAACACCGCAGTGGCCAAGCCCTCCTCTGGCCGCCTGCATCCCCTGGTCGCCGGCGCCTCGGTGGCCGTGATCCTGGTCAGCCTGATCGGCGTGGCCGCCATGACCGGCCTGCTGCCCACTTCCCGCAGCGCCAATTCGCCGCAGCAGTTGGCCTCTCTGGAACAACCCGGCCAGCCCGTGAGCCAATCACAACTGGCCCAGCCGCAAGCCCGTCCGGCCACCTCCTACCAGCCGCAGCAAGGCGCCTACCCGGCCCAAGCTGCAGCCCCGGTGGCACAACGCGCCCCGGCCATCTGCAGTAGCTGCGGTGAAGTGATCGGCGTGCGTACCGTGCGCCAGACCGCTCCCACCAGCGGCGTCGGTATTGCCGGTGGTGCCGTGGTCGGCGGCCTGCTGGGCAACCAGATCGGCGGCGGCACTGGTCGCACCCTGGCCACCATCGCCGGTGCCGTCGGTGGCGGCTATGCCGGTAACGAAGTCGAGAAGAACGTGCGCGCCACCACCAGCTACGTGGTCGATGTGCGCATGGAAACCGGCAAGACCCGCAGCTTCCCGCAAAGCGGCGACAATTGGCGCGTGGGTGACCAGGTGCGCGTGGTCAACGGTCATCTGGAAGGCCGCGGCTGATCACTGCTGGCTGGCAAGCCCTGCAAAGCCCTTCGAGCCCCTCGAAGGGCTTTTTTCTTGGCAGTTTGATACTTTTGATGTATTGCATAAAACATCACCCGGCAAGATATGATATGAAGTGATGTACACCAATTGCGTACAAACAACGTTATCCTGTCATCCACCAGTAATATTCCCGTCAAACGGAATGCCAAGCCTCCCCTCAGCCGGCATCCCTGGAAAGGATTTTTGATAAACGCTGGCAACATTCCTGCCGGGCGGTTAGACTTTCGCGCAAAGTTATCCGCCTGGACGGCAGCGGAATAGGTAGTCGGGTTAAAGAACGCGCCAAGCGTCGGCCCGCCAGCTCGTACTGAACGGGGGCGAATGATTCGCCAGGGCGCGCCCATGCGGCGCGAAAGCGTTTGAAGATTTATGGACTCACAGTCATCCACCGATACCAGTGGCCAGGTCAACACGACCCGTGCCGATGACCGCCATGGCGGCCCCCACAAGGATCACGCAGTGATCCTGCTGCACGGCCTGTGCGGCTCGCAACTGGAAATGGGCTCGATTCCCAAGCAGCTCAAGAAGGCTGGCTGCACCGTCATCCCCCTGAACATCGACAATTATTCAGCAGCCCTGACCAATCGGCGCGTCTCCCCCCGCTGGGAAGACTGGTGCGCCGTGGTCGAAAGCCGGGTGGCCCGCCTGAAGGAAGAATTCCGCACCGTCTCGCTGTGCGGCCTGTCCATGGGGGCTACGCTGGCCCTGGCGGTGGCCGCACGCAGCAAGGAATTGCTATCGGTGGTGCTGCTCTCCCCGGTGCTGCAATATGACGGCTGGTCGGTGCCCTGGTACTGGAAACTGTTGACCGTGGTCTACGACATGGGCGTGCGCAACTGGTCCTACAAGGAAAGCGAACCTTACGGCATCAAGAACTTCGAGATGCGCCGCCGAGTGGCCGCCGCGCTGGAAAAGGATGGCGTAGCCGCCGTCGGCGCCGCCGCCATCCCGGCCCGCCACCTGCGCGCCGCGCTGCGCATGATCGACTTCGTGCGCCAGTCGCTGCCGCTGGTGCGCACCGATACCCTGATCATTCATTCCATCGACGATGAAACTGCCTCCCCGCGCAATGCCGAGGTGATCCTGCAACACATCAATGCGGAAGTGCGCAAGGTGGTCTGGCTGGGCGATTGTTATCACATCATCACGGTGGACAATGAACGCGAGATCGTCACCAACGAAACCGTGATGTTCATCAAGCGCAGCATCGAGATCCATGGTAACGATCTCTCCCGCAAATACCTGGGTCATGCCTCGCCGCTGAAGGATAGACGTCACTGAGTGACGCACAGAAACAACGCCGCCGGCCACTTTTTCGCACCGGTAAGCTTGTTGACAGACTGCATTCTTAACATGAGCTCATTGCACGCACGTGTGATGTGAACCAAGATGGATACGACGCGCCACCATTCCAAAGCCATCATGAGCCTGATCCGATTAAAGAACGCCAAGAGCTGGCGCCCGCAGGGATTGCGACCACTGTAC
>NZ_BADI01000767.1:0-1340 GCF_000333555.1 Herbaspirillum sp. B65
GAACCATCATGGTGCGGCATCGATTCCGCCAGCTTTGGGGGAGGCAATGCCAACGTACATCTTGAGGAAGACATTCTCGGCGTTGCCTATACGTGGAAATTCTGATGTTGCCTGCTTCTGAACGATCTTGTTGCCGTGGGCGACAATGATCATATCGGCAGTGGCATCGATGAAGGCTGCCACCCGATCCCCCTTGAAATCAGCCGACAAGGCCAGTGTCATGGCCTGGATATCGCGCTTGCCTTGCAGCTCGGGCCAGGCCTGGCGCTGCTCGATGGCTTGGCGCACCTTCTTTTCGGCCTCTTCGCGACTGGCGGCGGTCTTTTTCCATTCGGCCGGATTGCGCCGATACAGCTTGGACATCAACAGATAAAGGCTATCCAGATTGGCCCGCATGGCCAGCGTGGCCACGCGGTTGCTGTCGGACTGGCCCATCTCGCGGGAACTGGCTTCGGCCCCTTTTACCTCGCCATGCGGCGCAGGAGTGGAGGCGCAGCCAGCCAGGAAGACGGTGCACAGCAAAGTGAACGGCAGGAGGGTAAACAGCTTTCTAGTCATCGGCGGGCAGGACGAAAACAAGCTGGTAGGACTGCTCCTAGCAGAATGCGTTCCGTGCCCGCCCGCCTGGGGCCAGGCTTAGGCCTTGCCGGTGTGCGGCAGGCCGGTCAGGTAACCCACGGTGGCGCCGAAGCGATCCTTGTAGTTGGCACGCACCAGCGGATCGAGCGTGTCCTTGACCTTGTCGTGCAAACCCTTCTCCCAATCGCCGGCGTGCTGGAAGTTGCTCATCACGTAGGTCCAGCCATTGATTTCATCGACCGCATGAAGACCGGTGGACTCGGCCCCGGCCGGGCAGGACAGCACTCGGGTGAGCGCCTTGGTGTCGACGTTGTAGGCCCACAGGAAGTTGTTGACATGCATACCGCTGTCTTCACCGATGAACAAGGTGCGCAGCTTTTCGGAGAACTTGATGTTGTCCGGGTTGGCGATGTGTTCCTGGTCGGCCAGGTTGCCCAGCGCATCCGGGGTCTTCAGGTCGACCCCGACCAGGGCGGCCGGCGGGGCCATGTCGATGGCCACCCATTCGCTATCAATGGGGTTGCCACCGGTATCGCGCTGGCCGCCGCGCAGGTTCAGGGCATACACGGCACCGGCCTTGGGGCCTTCGACCTTGATGTGGCCGGAGCCATTGAGCATCGAGGTCTGGATGTAGGACATGGCCGAATAAGCGATCTTGTCGCGCGCATTGACGGTGGTGCCTTCCATCTTGGTGAAGCCCANGCTGCCACCGGCCAGGGCCGCATAGCGGTGGGTTTCCAGGAAGGCGGCCGCCTTCTGCA